>NZ_JBEAES010000003.1:0-276693 GCF_050477165.1 Brevibacillus sp. FIR094
CCAGTCGGAACTTAAAAAAGGGGACCACGCTTGTCGAACACTTCTTCCTTGAGAATCTTCCGCCCGTAGGTTGGCTTTGGCTCGACGGTCCCCTTTTTTAAGTGGAGAAGGACAGTCAATCCCCCTTGCGGGCGTGTCAGAGTCGGAGAGAACTGTGCTTTTTTTTCTCAACCACTATGTTGACTCAAACTTCCATCAGAAAAGTGAGGGCAATCATGAAAGTAGAACGGCTACTCGCTATTGTTATCATGCTGTTGAATAAGCGCCGTGTGAGCGCTCGTGAACTATCCGATCACTTTGAAGTATCCTTGCGTACGGTCTATCGGGATTTGGAAACGATTAACGCAGCTGGAATTCCGATCGTAGCGTACCCTGGGGCAAGCGGCGGATACGAGATCATGGAGAATTTTACGATCGATCGGCAATACTTATCCTTGGACGAGCTGGTTGCGGTTATTGCTGCGCTTAAAGGGGTTCATTCCTCCACAGCCGATAAGCAAATCGGACAGCTTCTGGAAAAAATAAAAGCGTTGCTCATCACTGCGCCATCCTCTCTGCAAGGAAGTGCACATCCCGTTGTTTATGACTTTAATCCGTGGGGCAGTACACCGGCGATCGCCGAAAAAGTAAACAAGCTGCGGGAAGCCATCGAGAAGAGACTTCGTGTGCGGATCACCTATACGAAAATGCAAGGCGATGCGTCAGAGCGCACCATTGAGCCTTTAACACTGATTATCAAAGGGTATGTGTGGTACGTGTATGGCTATTGTTTACAGCGTCAGGAGGATCGTCTGTTTCGCTTGTCACGGATTGCAGACATGACTGTGCTGTCAGAGGAGTTTTCGCCTCGCCCGTATCAACAAGCAGATAAGCTGGAATGGCTCGAAGAATGGGATACGGCAGAGCGAATTTCACTTGTCCTCCAATTTTCTTCGAGGGTACATGTAAGGGTGCGGGATATGTTTGAGCCCAAGGGGATTGAGACCATGCCAGACGGCTCGCTTTTGGTAAGGACGATGATGACAGACGATGAGTGGCTAAACGGCATGCTGCTTAGCTTTGGCGATGCCTTGTGTGTACATGAGCCAGTGCATGTGAGGGAACGAATTCGGGATACAGTAAAAAGAATGACAAAACTTTATGAATGAGCGTTGAAACGTTGACAGATAGTTGTCAGGTTCAGGTCGTTATACTAAGTCATGTAAGCAATCTCTTACAGGAGCGTGGTTAATGATGAACCCAACGATTGTGAAACTGGATGAAATGCGTGTAGCAGGCTTGCAAATTCGGACAACCAATGAGGCGGAATGCGGACCAAATGCGAAAATTGGGGAACTGTGGCAACGCTATTATCAAGAAGAGCATCCCTTCAAAACTCCCCATCAAAAAGAGCCGGGTGTTGTTCTGGGTGTGTATTCCGATTACGACAGTGACGAAACAGGCGAGTACTCCTTATTAGTAGGAACCGTTGTAGAAAAGAACGGTGAGCTTCCTGCTGAGCTCACGGTCAAGACTCTGCCGGCTTCTACCTATGCTGTATTTACGACTCGTGTAGGCCCGATGGTAGAGGTTGTGATGGAAGCGTGGGCGAAGGTGTGGGAGTGGTCCCATCAACCGGGGAACAAGCGGACATTTACTGGAGATTTCGAACGATATGACGGAGTACGCTGCGCTGATCCCAACAACACGCAAGTGGATTTGTACATCGTGATCTCAGAAGAATAATGGTGCAGCAAATAATATAAGCAGTCGTAGTCGATCAGGCTACGACTGTTTTGCTTTTTTTCATGATTTCTTCACAAGTTTCGATTACTCTAGAGAGAGAGTGGTAGAGGGGAGTCATACAGAAGAATGGATTGGATAATGAATATAGAAGCTCTGGCAGAGTGGATTCGCTCTTTGGGGATGCTGGGGATTATCGGTAGTATCGTATTGAACATCGTGATCAGTGTGGCAGGTGTACTGCCGTCCATTTTTTTATCGGGTGCGAATGCGGTCGTGTTTGGCTTGTACGGAGGGTTCTTGATTTCCTTAACGGGAGAGGTGGCAGGTGCTTGCATAGCCTTTTTCCTTTACCGCTACACGATTAAAAAAGCAGATCGGCGCGAAAAGCTGAAATCGTTCAAATGGGTACATGCCATCAATGGAACGACGAGTTTTCGTAAATGTCTTGCCATCGTTTTGCTCCGGTTGAATCCGATGATGCCTTCCGGTGTGATCAATTTAGGTGCGGCTTTGACGAATATCACCTTCGCGCAATTTTTAGTAGCGACCTTGCTTGGAAAAGTGCCGTCGATGGTTTTTGAAACATTCGTCGGTCATGATCTGATTACTTTTAGTGAAAACAAGTTTCGCTTGCTCTTTGCCTTGCTAGCAGGTGCTCTCGTCTTTTTGCTTTTCTGGAAAAAAGGAAAGGACCAAATACAAGGGGAGTAGGGAGGATTCACATGTCTACCATTTTGCTAGTCGATGATGAGCCGCAAATCTTAGAAATATTGTCCTCCTATCTGCAAAAGGAAGGCTATCATGTTCTGACCGCCCAAACAGGCAAGGAAGCAGTGGAAATGGCCACGACGATTTCATTGACCTGTATCATTTTGGACCTGATGCTACCTGATCTGAGCGGGGAAGAAGTCTGCGTCCAAATTCGCAAAGAGTCTCGTGTCCCGATCTTGATGCTAACGGCGAAAAGTGGAGAGGCGGATCGGATTCGCGGGCTTACGATTGGCGCTGATGACTATTTAATCAAGCCCTTTAGTCCGAGAGAGCTCGTAGCGCGTGTTCGAGCCGTCATGCGTCGTGCGGGTGATTATTCAACACTCTCCGATATCATCGAAGTAGGCGATTTAACCATATCAATGAATGAGAAGAGAGTCACGAAAAATGGAGTCGCTTTGGAGGTTACGCCAAATGAATACCGCTTGCTCACAACACTTGTCCGTTATCCGGGGAGGACATGGGGCAGGGAGGAGCTCGTGCGTGAGGTCATGGGGTTTGATTTTGAAGGATACGACCGAACCATTGATACGCATATCAAAAATCTTCGCCAAAAGATAGAGGCAGACCCGAAGCAACCGGAATTTATCAAGACGGTGTATGGATTGGGCTATCGCTTTGACGATCCCATGAAGAAGTGAGGCCACGATGAAGCATATTTGGGTAAAGCTCGCCTTTGTGATCATGACAGTGGGTGCATGCGCTGTTCTTTTTTCCTCGTTGTTATCCGTAAAGGAAATGGATGTTCATTTTTCTATGTATGCCAATGAAGTGAGAAATCAGCATAACCAAGAAATCTCGCGAGTCGCACTCCAGGCGTATCAAGACAATCAAGGATGGGGAGCGGAAGCCTATCATAAGCTTGAAGCGGTTTCTGAGGTCTTGGGATTGCATATCACTCTCCTCGACAAACAGCAACAAGTTCAAAACGAGTGGGGTAAGCGGCCAGACCATACGAGCAATTATAGTGTAGACAAGATTCCCCTTGTCAGTAAGGGGGTCATGATCGGGCAACTGGTGATTAGCCACGATGATCGGAGTGCGTATATGACCTTGGAAAGTCATTTCCAATGGGCGCATAAAAACACGACGTTGTGGACGATGGCTGTTCTGCTCATCCTGGTCATGATCATCAGCATACCGCTCGCCAGGACCATGGTGCGTCCCGTCGTCCAAGTGAGCACCGCAGCGCAACGAGTCGCGCGAGGCAATCTGTCGATACGCGTCCCGGAGCCTCGAGGCAAGGATGAAGTTACGTCATTGGTCGCTGCTTTTAACAACCTGGTCCAAAGTCTTGAGCATCAGGAGGAGCTGCGCAAGCGACTGACCTCCGATATTGCCCATGAATTGCGAACACCACTGAACACCTTGCTGGCGCAAGTCGAGGGGATGATCGACGGCATATGGGAAGCAACTCCCAAAAATCTCGAAAGCACAAGGTCTGAGGTATTGCGTTTGAGCCGTCTCGTCCGCGATTTAGATCAGGTGATTCAGGTGGAGTCGGGTTCCTTGCAAATGCGCAGTGAAGAAGTGGAGCTGCGTGAGGTTGTCAAGGAAGTCACTGAGTCGATGAGTGCTACGTTTGCCCGTGCGCAAGTGAATTTTCACTTCAAAGGAGAGCACGCTGTCTGGATCATAGGGGACAGGCAGAGATTGGCGCAAATCGTGGCCAATTTGTTGACAAATGCCTGCAAGCATACGCTAGCGGGAGGAGAAGTCGTAGTCACGGTAGACAAACCGAGTACGATGGTTCGGTTGCAAGTGAAGGACAGCGGCACAGGCATCGATCAAAAGGACCTTCCGTACGTATTTGAGCGTTTTTATCGGGGAGATCGCTCGCGAGCAAGGGAACGCGGTGGAGCAGGATTGGGGTTGACGATTGTGAAAGGGATCGTGGAGGCACACAAGGGAAGCATCTCGTTGGATAGCAGAGTGGGTGAGGGAACGACCATCACGATTTTGTTTCCGCCACAGGCTCATGAAGGCGAAAAGTAAGCTTAAACCGTATCGTTCTCCCTCCACATCGTTTATGATAAGAAGAGAATTTGAATATTCGATACAAAAGAGGGAGAGCACATGTTTGATTGGACTACCATGGGAGCATTTTTGGCTGTTGTGATCGGCCTCTTTTTAATTCCGGGACCCGCTGTCCTGTTAACTGCGACGCGTACCGTTCAGGGAGGGCGTAAAGCAGGGATTATGGCAGGGCTGGGCATTGCCACCGGCGACTTCATTCATACGATTTTTGCTGCGGTTGGTTTATCCGCGATTTTGATGACATCTGCATGGGCATTCAATCTCGTAAAATTTGCGGGAGCGGCTTACTTAGTCTATTTAGGAGTTCGGGCCATGCTTGAAAAACCGGTTGACCCAGAGCTGCCAAAAGTAGCACCGTTGCCGCCGCTGCAATCGTATGGGCAAGCCATCCTCGCAGAAGTTTTGAATCCGAAGACAGCGTTGTTCTTTCTAGCGTTTCTGCCGCAATTCGTACATCCGGAGCGTGGAACAGCCATTCTCCAATTCCTTGTCCTGGGACTGATTTTCGCCATCTTGGGGTTCTTTTACACCGCGTTGATTGCGATCAGGATCAGACCATTGGGGCATCTGGTGAAACGAATTTCCTGGTTGGGACGCTGGAGTGGTAAGATCGTAGGTTCTGTTTACATCTTACTAGGATTAAAAGTAGCGCTTCAAGAGAGATAAGGTAAGAGTCGGGGAGACAGTCTTCCCGGCTTTTTTTAATGCTTGATTATAAGTGGAAGGTACTTTTTGGTGCCTATGGTACTTGAAAGTACGTACTTCCTGCCAAGTGAGGCATGAGACATAATAGCATTCAGATCCAACATATTCGCCAATCACGATAAGTAAGGGTCATGCTTTGTGAAAGGCAAGAAAAATTAAGGGAGGATACAACTCAGATGAGCACGATTACATCCAACGTGAAGCAGCAAGCAACTGGTGCGAAAAACGCCACGCTTGCTTTACTTGCTCTCGCAATCAGCGCATTTGGTATCGGGACTACCGAATTTGTTATCGTCGGTTTGTTGTCTACAGTCGCACAGGATTTGAAAGTAACCATCACCTTGGCAGGACTTCTTATTTCTGGATATGCATTAGGGGTAGCTATTGGAGCACCAATTATTACAGCACTCACAAGTCGAATTCCACGTAAAGTGCTGCTCATGCTGTTGATGATTGTCTTTGTTGTCGGAAACAGTGCGGCAGCCTTGTCGAGTAGTTTTGCGATATTAATCATTGCCCGTTTCTTTACCGCGTTTTCTCATGGAGTATTTTTCTCCATCGGTTCGACGATTGCAGCCGATCTGGTGCCAGAAAACAAGCGTGCCAGCGCCATTGCGACGATGTTTACGGGTCTGACTGTTGCAACCGTTACAGGTGTACCCTTGGGAACGTTTATTGGACAAATGTTCGGATGGAGAGCGACTTTTTGGGGAGTAGCCATTCTTGGCGTGATAGCACTTATCTCGACAGCGATTCTGGTACCAAGTAATCTGAAGAAAGCCAAGCCTGCTTCTATTAAAGACCAAGTGAAAATAATCACAAACCTACCATTGTTGCTTGTCTTTACGATTACGGCACTTGGTTACGGCGGTACCTTCGTAACCTTTACATTTTTAGGTCCGATTCTGGAAGAAATCACAGGTTATCAAGCGAGTGCCGTCAGTCTGATTCTTCTCGTCTATGGGATTGCAGTAGCGATTGGAAATACGGTTGGAGGAAAAGCAGCTGACAAGAATCCAATAAAAGCGCTGCGCTGGATGTTCATCATTCAGGCGATCATTCTGATCATCTTAACATTTACCGCTCCTTTCAAATGGGTGGGAACGCTCACGATTATGCTGATGGGCCTCTTTGCTTTTATGAACGTACCGGGCTTACAAGTATATGTCGTGCAGTTGGCTGAAAAATACGTTCCAAGTGCTGTTGATGTAGCTTCTGCCATTAACATTGCAGCATTCAATCTCGGCATTGCGATTGGAGCGTTCGTGGGAGGAATCATCGTCGATAACATTGGACTGATTCATACACCATGGGTCGGGGGAGTGATGGTGTTAGGTGCAGCATTACTCTCGATGATCAGCAGCAAGCTGGAAAAAACTCGTCGTTAATTGTACAAAGACGGCGGATGCGATGAAAGCATGCGTGTCCGCTTGACGAGGTTATTTTCCGGTCCATATCGATGCACCAGAGCGGGTTTGAATACAGCTTCATATGAGGAGGGGGAGACAGAGCACGAGTTAGTTGCACAAATGTAACAGCGGCGGGCTAGGATTTGATTTTTCAACCGAGCCCGTTGCTGTTATCATGAAAAGCCAACGTGACGGTGTAGATCACCTTCGCTGGTAACCGTCCGCTTCACCTCTTTCGAATCACGGCTCCTTGTAGAACAAAGGTAATCCCTAAGATTCCTACGATGGCAAGCAGGCGAATAAAACCGTTGGAGACAAACAGATTGACACAGATCAACCCAATTATGATCAGAATAAGCAAAAGCACAGTTTTCCCCGACATATACGTGTTCCCCTTTCCTCAGACAAAATGAGTGGTCTCGTCAAATCGGAATATGCGGGTAGTCTCATGGCGTATGTAATTTGACTTTATGGTTGTCAGAATCTTCTGTTCATCCTCTGAATACCTTCTATTGTAGCGAATACAATCGTGGAAGAAAAGGCGGGATCACGTGAAAAAACTCCCTTCTGTCATCGTCAGGTGCTCACCTGTACGCTTGAGAGGGAGTTTTTGCTTGTGATCATGCTACACTCGTTACTTCGTCGCTAGCTGATGCTCTGTTGTTTGCTGCTTCAACGGCTGTCCGGCCAATTGTGATCGTTTCGATCGAATCAGGATGGCAGTAATCAACAGCGCAATACCATTGATGATAAATACGAAGCGAATCGGGATGAGTCCCCCGAGAAAGCCGCCAATGATTGGCCCCATCATCGTCGCGAACTGCGTAGAAGATTGGTTCAAGCTAAACGCTCTACCGCGAAATTCTGGTTCCGTGACTTTTACAATCATGGCGTTGATCGACGGATAAACAGCGGCAAAAAACAGGCCGTACGCGAATCGCAAAATGCCAAATCCATACAGATTGGTGAAGAAGAATTGTAGTAAATTTCCGATGGCTCCACCCATTAAGCCGATGAACAAGATTTTAGAATAGCCAACCGTTGTCCCGAGCTTTCCCCATTGTGGAGCAGCAATGACTGTCGCGATTCCTACTGCCGCAAAAATGATGCCGGAGCTGAGGGATGCGTCTTGCTGCGAAGCGCCCAATTGCATGACATACACGGTTATTAAAGGTTCAAGAAGCATAACGGAAATCGTGACCATCAGGCTCATACCCAGTATGGACATCAACGGGCGGTTTGCCATCGCAGCGCGCAAATCTTCGCGTACACTCGAGCGGCTGCCAGAGCGGTTCAAGTTCGTTTCCTTCACGAAGAAAGTAGCGATCAGCGCTGCTACAAGCACGACAAATCCTGAAAAAATGAAAGCCTCCGCGTTTCCCCATACGTGACTGACGACACCGCCAACCAACGGACCGATGATTCCTCCTGTTGCACCCGAAGTCGCCATAATCCCCAGTGCGTACCCGACGTTTTTTTCTGGTGTATTCGTCGCTACCAATGCAATGGCGGCAGGTACGTAGCCGGCAAGCAAGCCCTGGAAGATCCGTAACACAAGAAACAAATAGGGGTCCGTAATCAAGTACGTCAAGAAGTACAACAAAGCGAGGCTAAATCCAGAGCGAATCAACATAGGCTTTCGTCCATATTTGTCCGCAAGAGAGCCCCAAAATGGTGAGATGAGTGCACTTGCTAAAAACGTGATGCCAAACGAAATGCCAGACCATGCTTCCAGATGCTCATTGACCCCCAGTGAAGTATGGAGGAAGATGGGCAGGAAAGGGATGGAGATGGAGTAGGCGGTGCTACAGAAAAATACCCCAATCCATAACACAATCAAATTACGTTTCCATGAAAATTCCATCTTTCTGTCACAACCTTTGCAGTTAAAAAGCAGGAATATTGTTATTGATCATTCTAGCACTGCAATTTACTGCTGACCAATTCGGAAATATGATCGGACTATTGCAAAAATGAAATAAGAGGAAATCTTGACGTTTTTGCAGGATTGAGCATTCCGGTCGATAGCGCTATCATGAAATAACAGACTGAATTTTCAAACAACTAAGAAGGGTTGTCCATTTACGTTAGGAAAGGTGGTTGTGAACATGGCAAAAGGTTGGAATGATGAGGGACAAGTAGCCCCTGCTGTATCAAGGCGGAAATTTTTACAACGAACAGCGATGCTTGGTCTCGCTGCAGCTGTACCGGGTTCGTTATTGGCAGCAGGCTCTGCCACGGGACAAGAAACGAGCGAAGGAAAGAAGCCAAAGCTTGCAAATGGTACGATCGTCGATGTTCCTGGCGTAAAAGTCGGACAAGTCCAAAATGAGGAGGCCTTGACGGGCTGTACGGTGATCCTACTGGAAAAAGGATCAGCATGCGGGGTAGATGTACGAGGTTCTGCACCTGGGACGCGCGAAACGGATTTGTTGAATCCGATCAATTCTGTCCAGGAGGTCAATCCTGTTGTTTTAACAGGAGGCAGTGCCTATGGCTTGGATGCGGCAAGCGGTGTTATGCGCTATATGGAAGAACAGGGACAAGGCTACAATGTCGGGGTGGGCGTCGTCCCTATCATTCCAGCTGCGGTTATTTTTGATTTATCGATCGGCAGTGCCAAAATCCGTCCGGATCAACAGATGGGCTACGAGGCAGCTCGTCTTGCCAGCAAACAGCCAGTCCAGCAAGGAAATGTTGGGGCAGGAACCGGTGCGACAGTTGGAAAAATGGCTGGGATGAAGCGAGCGATGAAGGGTGGGCTTGGAACAGCTTCTCGCCGTCTGCCAAATGGTCTCGTCGTAGGTGCAATCGTCGCGGTGAACGCCGTCGGAGAAGTGCGGTTACCCTCCACAGGAGAAATTTTGGCTGGAGCGAGGGGAGAGGATGGCAATATCCGCGATAGCCTGTCCTGGATGATTGATGCTGCAACTCCTCCGGTTCCGGCAGGGACGAACACTACCATCGCAGTGGTTGCGAGCAACGCGAATTTGAATAAAGTACAAGCGAATAAAATCGCGCAAATGGCGCATAATGGACTCGCAAAAACGATTCATCCGGTTCACACGATGAGTGATGGAGATACGATTTTTGCCATCGCGACAGGGGGCGTGGATGCATCGGTCAATCTTGTCGGGACGCTGAGTGTAGAAGTGCTGGCGGAAGCGGTTATCAATGCGATCCTTTCTGCCAAAGGAGCGGGTGGGGTACCTGCTTATCAAGATTTACGCTGAGTGATATCCGGTTCGAGCCTCTTATTCCTTGATGGATAAAGAGTTTCGAACCGTTTTTTATGCGAATGTGCTACGCGATGAAAAAAATTCCAATAAAGCATCGATATAAAAAGCAAATCCATATATAATGAAAATGATTTTCAAAATCAAATACATGATTGATGTTGTTCTTGAGAGAGAGGAGTTGCTGCTTCAATGCTTCGCAGATTTTTTTCTTACTATCGGCCTTATCGTGGATTATTCATCCTCGACTTCACGTGTGCAGTATTCGTTGCCTTGTTGGAGTTGGGATTTCCGCTTGCAGTGAACATGGTTGTCGATCAATTACTTCCAAGTAAGGATTGGAACATGATCGTGTGGGCGTGCATTGGACTTTTGGCTTTGTATGGCCTTAACTCCGGGATGAACTATGTCGTCACGTACTGGGGACATATGCTTGGAATTAATATCGAAACGGATATGCGGAAGAAGCTGTACGACCATATTCAAAAGCTCTCTTTCCGCTTTTTCGATAATACCAAGACGGGTCATCTGCTATCTCGCCTAACAAATGACTTAATGGAGATCGGGGAGGTCGCTCACCACGGTCCGGAAGATTTGTTTATCGCCGTGATGACGCTGATCGGTGCTTTCCTCCTGATGTTCAATATTAATGAAGAAATGGCGCTGCTTACGTTTTGTGTGATTCCGCTCTTGATATTCTTCGTTGTTTACTTCAACCGTAAAATGACGGGGGCTTTCCATCGTCTGTACGGCGACATGGCGGATTTCAATGCACGTGTTGAGGACAATGTAGGCGGAATGCGTGTCGTACAAGCTTTTGCCAACGAGCAATTTGAAAACAAAAGATTCGCAGAGAACAACCAGCGTTTCCGGATCACCAAGCTGTTGTCCTACAAAATCATGGCCCAAAATATTTCTGTCAGTTATGTGCTGATGCGTTTAGTCAATTTGTTTGTCCTGATTTGCGGCAGCTGGTTTGTTATTCAAGGTGAATTGACCTACGGTGAATTTGTCGCTTTCTTGCTGTTAACGAATGTATTTTTCCGTCCGTTGGAGAAAATTAATGCAATTATCGAGAGCTATCCAAAAGGGATTGCCGGCTTTAAGCGCTACATCGAAATTATGGACACAGAACCGGATATTGCGGATGCTCCAGATGCGATCCAGGTAGAGTCGTTGAAGGGCGATATCTCGTACAAGAATGTTTCGTTTAGCTACGACCAAGAGTCTTCTGTATTGCAAAACATTGATTTGAACATCCGGGCGGGCGAGACAATTGCGTTTGTAGGCCCTTCTGGAGCAGGAAAAACCACATTGTGTAGTCTCTTGCCGAGATTTTATGAGATCAACGGGGGCAGCATCAGCATTGATGGAATGGATATTCGCCAAATCACGTTAGCGTCATTGCGTAGCCAAATCGGGATCGTTCAACAAGATGTGTTCCTCTTTTCAGGGACGATTCGGGAAAATATCGCGTATGGAAAATTAAACGCCTCAGAGGAAGATATCTGGGAGGCAGCACGTCTGGCTAAACTAGAAGAGTTTATCCGTTCTCAGCCTGCTGGTCTGGAGACGATCATTGGTGAACGTGGAGTCAAATTGTCCGGTGGTCAAAAACAAAGGCTGGCGATTGCGCGTATGTTCTTGAAAAACCCGCCGATTCTGATTTTGGATGAAGCTACTTCTGCACTCGATACCGAAACGGAGGCGGCGATCCAGCAGTCCTTACAGGAATTGTCCAAAGGCCGTACGACTTTGGTTATCGCTCACAGATTGGCTACCATTAAAAATGCAGATCGAATCATCGTTGTAACGGAACAAGGCATTACGGAGCAAGGAAGTCATGATCAGCTCTTGGCTCGTGAAGGCCTCTATAGCAGACTGTATCAAGCACAGTTCGGCACGTACCTCGACCAGTCGAGCAGCGTCTTTTCTTGATAATGAATAGAGAGGGAGATCGTGATGCAAGAATGGGATGACGATTTTATAGCACAACGGTTTGATCTTACTTCTAAACCGAGACCCAATGCCTTATTTTCGATGAAGGCAAGAGATTTGGTAGACCCGACGCATATGAATGAGCTCGTACAAATCTATGCTCCGCTAATCAAGGCCCATGAGCTGACTGCTGCTGGTACTTACATCAGCAGTTGGCTCACGAGCCCTTCTCTCGGTCTTTCGTACATGATCTCTGTCTGGAATCGTGCACTTACCATGACCCTGGATAATATGACGATTGAATTGTTTTACGAGGATGATTATCCGCAATTCGCCTTTGTGATCCCAGCGTATGAGATCGTAGAAGCGCCTACCAGCGTTGCAGAGCGCGCAATCTGGCTGAAGGAATGCTATCGTGCGTATTTCCAAGACTTCCTGCACCCGTTGCTCACGACTCTTGCAAAGGTAACGGGAAACCCCGAAGCGATGCTCTGGGGACAGTTCCCGACCAAGTTCAATTACCATACGGATGCTTTCGTGGCGTTGGTAGAACAAGATAGCATCAAGCAACAAGTGATGGCTGATTACGATGTCCTCTGTCATCAGCTGGAAGGCGAGAGCTTTGGATTACAAAAAAATCCATTTCGCGTGCGTGTGCGCTGGATTGAAGATATACGTGATCCCCAAGCGAAAGTGCGCATCAAGAATCAATGCTGTCTGTACTATAAGACGGGGGAGCAAAAGTATTGCTATACCTGTCCGCGGATAAAAGAAGACGAGCGTGCTTTGATGAGAATTCGCGCGTAGCTGACCCTCCTTTGTGGAGGGTTTTTTCTATACACCGTTGACGTATGGACATGTGCTAGCCTCTTCCTATAAAGTAGAGTCAGGGGTAAAGTTGGAAAAATCAGAATGATTTCCAGGAAGGCGTGGTTCGTATACAGACAATGAACCAAAAGGAACTGGATCGCTACGTTCGAGATTTTCATCAAGCGGTTGTCAATCAACAGCTTAGCCTGTATTATCAACCACTCTACGACCTGAGAACAGGCAAAATAATCGGAGCAGAAGCTCTCGTAAGATGGAACCATCATCAAAAAGGGTTACTGCCCCCGGATTGGGTATTTTTGTTTGCAGAAAAGAGCGGGTTGATTCTTTTGGTAGAGGAATGGGTGATCAGAACGGCTTGCAAGCAGAACAAAGCTTGGCAGGACGCTGGACTACCACCTCTTGTGACATGCGTGAATCTGTCATCCTATGCCTTGGAATCGGAGCAGTTAGGTAGCACAATTCAAACGATCTTAGACGAAACAAGCTTACAGCCGCACTATTTGGAGCTAGAATTTACCGAGGACTCTACCAGAGATGGGGAGCGTACCATCGAGATTTTAGGAGAATTAAAAAAGATCGGAGTAAAAATCAGCCTGGATGATTTTGGGAAGGGCTATAGTAGCATTCAACATCTATCCCGCTTTCCCATGAACAAGCTAAAAATTGATCAATCCTGTGTAAAGGAATGCATGAGCGATGTCACGCAGGCGACTGTTATCAAAACCGTCATGGCGATGGCACGAAGTCTGGACGTGCAAGTAACGGCAGAAGGTGTAGAGACACAAGAGCAACTGGATTTTCTTTGGCAGCTTGGCTGTGATTCTGCTCAAGGATTTTGGTTTAGTGAGCCCATGCCTGCCGAAGACTTGGCTCGAGTGTTGAAGCGTGAGGAAAGGTTTAGGAACAGTGCATTTCTACTACTCAATGGTGGACAACACCGAGCTTTTGATACATACGAAGTGGATCAGAGCGAGCGAAGAGACGTTCTTCGCAAGCAACAAGGCATGACATTTGCTTTTCGGAAACAGGGAGATGCGTTCATTCATACGCTGTGCGAAGGAGAGATGCTTTTTCGCATGGGAATGACACCGGAACAAGTGATTGGACAAGATTTACTAAATATGATCCCGACTGAAGAGATTCCACGCAAAATGGAATCGTATGAGCGAGCGTGGAGCGGCGAGCAAAACGTGTTTTACGAAGGCAGTGTCAACGGAATTCGCTATCTGGCTGCTTTTCGTCCGATCTTTTTCGATGGTCGAGTGAAGGAAGTAATTGCTTCGTGTGTCGACATTACTGAGCTGAAAAAAGCACAAGAAGCAGAACGAATGAGCGAATCGCCCTATCGATTGATTGCAGAAAACTTGTCTGACATTATCGTGATCATCAATAGTCAGGGGATCATTACGTATATTTCACCATCCGTGCAATCCGTTCTGGAGATGGCTCCAGATGAAGTAGTGAATCGACACCTGTTAGCTGTACTGCCACTGGAAACGGGCAGGCTTGTTATGCAAACGATTCGTCAGATCATGGTGGAGAAGGAGCCTCGTCTCATTACATTTACATGTCCGGACAGGAATGGCAAAAAGATCACACTGGAGGCAAAAGGCACCCCGGTGATTCAGGAAGAACATGAGACGAACCAAGTCATATTTATCATTCGAAATCACACGAAGCACGTGCAAACGGAAGAGTTTTTACAAAAGATAGATAAGCTATCCGTCATTGGGCAAATGGCTGCCGGGGTTGCACACGAAATCCGAAATCCGGTAACTTCCATCAAAGGCTTCGTACAATTGCTCCGTCGAGATCAATGGAAACGGGAATATTTTGATATTATGCAAGCTGAATTTCACCAATTAGAGAGTGTCCTGCGAGAATACGTCTTTTTATCAAGAGAGTGCACAGAATCGTACGAACCAAAAAATCTAGCGAATTTGCTGCGACAGGTTACACGATTGGTGCAAACGAAGCTAGAGTGTCATCATCTGGTGCTGGATGTCCAGGAAGTAGAAGGGAGCATGATTTGGTGCGATCAGAATCAAATTCAGCAGCTTTTCATGAATCTTCTGTCAAACTCCGTTGAGTCCATGCAAGATGGTGGGACGATTCGCATCGTGGCAAGGCGTAAGGAAAGCGAGCAACTGATGATTAGAATCATTGATCAAGGCTGCGGTATGGCGGAAGAACGGCTGAAACGATTAGGGGAGCCTTTTTATAGCACAAAGGAAAAAGGGACTGGGCTAGGACTTATGATTTGTTATAAAATCATGCAAGCACACGACGGGTATATCCATTTTTCGAGTACCCCGAATAAAGGGACGACAGTGGAGGTTTCCTTTCCGCTAAGAAAATCAAACCCAAGGCTCGATCCATAACGTGATCAGGCCTTGGGTTTTTCGCATTTATTCTTTCTTTGATTGGTTATCGGAAAATTGTTCTTGAACAGCTTCTAAAAAACGCAGCCATACTTCGGGCAGCTTGGGCTCTTCTGTAGGGCGGCTCATAGTGGTATTACTGTCGTTTTGTTGCACTCGCTCCATTCTCCACCTATCCTTTCGTGTCTAGCCAATCATGACGCAGCGTGAACAAGTCCCGCAGCTCCTCCGTTGATAGCTCGGTGATCCAGCTTTCGCCGGTCCCGACAATTTGCTGGCTCAACGATAGCTTTCTCTCCATCATCTCATCAATGCGTTCCTCAATCGTCCCGAGCGAGATGAATTTGTAGACGTGAACATTGCGCAGCTGTCCTATGCGATGAGCACGGTCAGTGGCCTGATTTTCTACCGCAGGATTCCACCAGCGATCTACGTGAATGACGTGGTTGGCTTCCGTCAAGTTCAAGCCGGTTCCACCCGCGCGCAAGGAAAGAATGAAGATGGCTCCGCGTTCATGGTCTGGCAGTGTCGAGTCTTGAAAACGAGCGATCATCTCATCGCGTTTTTCTTTCTTCGTGGCCCCATTTAGGAAGTAGACAGGTCCATAGCCTTCTCGTGTCAGCACTCGTTGGAGCAAATTGCCCATTTCGATGTATTGGGTAAAAATCAGGCAACGCTCTTTCTTTTGGCGAATATCCTCCACCAATTCCAGCAGTCTTTCCAATTTGTGCGAGCGACTGGCTTCATTTGTGGTTGAGATTTCCTTCAAAATGAGAGCGGGATGGTCACACAATTGTTTGAGACGTGTCAGTGTCGTCAGAATCAGACCACGCCGCTCCATAGGAGAGGCTTTTTCCATTCGATCAAACATATCTTGAATCGCTGTCTCATAAAGTGCGCCTTGCTCGGTAGTCAGCGGTACATATTCCTTGCTCTCATTCTTGTCCGGCAAATCGAGCTGAATGTTTGGATCGGTTTTCACACGACGGAGCAGGAAAGGCTGAATGAGTCGTTGCACTTGATTGATAAGCTGCTGGTCTTGGTCGCGTTCGATGGGGTGAACAAAGCGCTGGGTAAATTCCCCGAGACTTCCCAAGTAGCCAGGATTCAAGAAATCAAAAATGGACCAGAGCTCACTCAGACGATTTTCGATCGGAGTACCTGTGAGAGCGATCCGGTACCATGCTTTCAAATCGCGCACAGCGGACGCTTGCTTTGTATAGGCGTTTTTAATATTTTGCGCCTCGTCGAGACAAATCGTATCCCATGTAACCATTCCCAGCTCCTGCTCATCCAAATGGGACAGGGCGTAGGAGGTAATCACCAGATCTGCTCTTTTGATCGCTGGCAAAAACGCCTCCTTCTTTTGGCGATCATTGCCATAGTGAATCATTACTTGAAGAGAGGGGGCGAAGCGCTTCAGCTCTTTTTGCCAGTTGCCTATGACGGAGGTCGGGCAGATTAAGAGAGAAGGAGTACTGGCCGGGCCATGTTGTTTGACATGTAGCAAATACGTAATAAATTGGACCGTTTTTCCCAATCCCATGTCATCGGCCAAACAAGCTCCCAATCCAAAACGGCGTAAAAAGAACAACCACGAACTACCCTCTAGCTGATAATTTCGCAACGTCCCGTGAAAAGTAGAGGGCTGCTCCATGATCGGGACGCGCTTTGTTTCTTGCAATTGATTCAACAGCTCCCGTAAATGCTGGTTTAACTGAACTTCAACCGTTAGGGAAGTGTCGAAATCGAACTCATCATCGGGTAGCTCCTCAACTTCCGCTGTAGGGGCGAGGTGCATTCTCATGACATCACGCAGGGTCATGCCGTTTTTCGCTTGGTTTTTCTTGAGCGCTTCCTGTAGCTGCAAGAATAGATCGGGAGTCAATTGTACCCAATGCCCTCGAATTTTCAGTAGGCGCTGCTTTTGTTTAATAAGTTCCTCAAATTCCTCTTCGCTGAGCTCCACAGATCCCAAGGCGAGCTTCCATTCAAAATCCATGAGCTGGGAGACACCCAGAAAGGACTGTCTGCTAGCCCCGACAGAGGAGGTAATCTTGGCTTTTAGCTTTGGTTTTACCCGGCGTACTTGCTCCCACCAAGCTGGCAGAAAGACGTGAATACCGGCTTGCACCAGCTGCAAACTGCTAGACGTCAAAAAGATCCATGCTTGCTCGTTCGTCAGTCGGGTGAGAAAACGGCCTTGATTCTCCTGGGTGTCTTTTTGCCACGGGAGAATCTCTTTGCATTTGGATAGGTCCGTGAGAAAACGATTCCAATGTTCACGCCAGTCAGTAGGGATGCGAGCGGTGGCTACTCCCTCAGCCGTCAACTGGTGTGGCTCAATGAGAAATAACTGATCTGGCTCTTCACGATTCTGCAAATACACTTGGAGTTGCCAGTCATTGGGGTGCTCCTCGGCTTCGACGATTTGCAAGCATGTGCGAAACGGTGTCGTATCTGGCAGCCAGCCTATCGATTGCAACCATTCCTGTTCCTGAAGGTGTGGAGAAAGCTCGGCGCCCATGACGTACAGAGCCGGGTATTGCGTCAATAGCTCCTCCCACTTTCGTCCAATGTCACCAGTGCCTTGCAAGGATTCCTCCACGACGAGCGAAAGCCACCTGTGCCCGTACTCCGGAAAATCGCCGGGAGTTTGCAGAGCTCTCCAGCCTATTTGTCCTTTTTTCCAAAATGAAAAATCAGGGGCAATGGAGCCTTGTGCGAGCGTCTCACGGATCATTCCCGCTACATGCGTAAATTGCTCAAATGGCGTGCTGGATGAATAGGTCCGATGCAAAAGCCACTGGGGAGAGACGAAAAAGGAGAGGGCCTTGGCAGGGCTGAGCAATACGCCATGCTCGTTTTTGTCCAGAAAGGTTCCGTAATAGGATGACTCATCCCACGCAAACAGTGTTCCTGCCAATTCTTCTGGATCGATCACTGCTCCTTGGGTGTCTTTGCCAGTAATCAAGAATTGTCCGTCTGCCAAAAGCTCTCCGTCTAGAACCAATGTAGTGACGGTATTCATAAGTTGAAATTTCCTCTCCTTAGCTCTTCTTGAAAAGCACGTAACCGATTATGTTTGGCAGATAATTGTTCAACGTATCGTTCCCAGCGCGGATCTTGGTTTGCTCTGTTGTAAATCGTCCTTACCTTTTTCATGAGCTTGATCGCTTCTTTGTAGGCCGTTCGATTCCGTTCGGCGATAAGTCGGTTCACCTCACGCAAATAAAAAGGGAAGAGCAGAGTCGGCTCGGCTTCCTCGATTTCTTTCACCTGCACGACCGAAATATCTGCCATGGGCACTTGAAACGACATTTGCAAATCAATCCATTGCTGAAACTGTCGTTCTTCATATAAATAGGCGGCATATTCGTGATAACTGCTCGGTAAGAACTGCTTCAGCTTGGTGCCGCACTCGGCTGATCGTCCCACTTGCTCCATCGCTTCCTGCCAAATGGCGATAACGAGTCGGTATTGCTGTGTCTCGGCTTGACCGATTAAGGATGTCAAAGAAGCAGTCCAATCGAGAAATCGCTGCCATTCCCCATTGCGAGCGAATGATTTCATATAGGACAAGTAGAAGGAGAGGTTCAAACGGCTCATTCTTTTCCAGATTTGTAGAGCAGCTTCGTCCTCCTTTTCCATCACATGAAAGTGGGCACGGAGCAGCAGCCCTTTCTCCTTTTCGGCGGCAGAACTGTCTTCATCGTTGATAAGCTGATCCAGTACATGGATCTCTTCTTGCATCCACTCTGGCTTCTTCAATAGCATCCACCATAACATTTGATAGGCGAATATCCAGTAGAGGGAAGTGGCTTCGGTTTCTTTCAACTGCTTTGTCAGTTGAAGAGTATCTACGATGGCATCTTGATGGTCCGTCAAAAGAGTAGGGATGTCTGCGAAGTACAATGTCCCTTCTAATTGATCCAATAGCCGCTCGGCTGTCTGAACCAAATCCAGAAACCAGTAGGATTGGCGGTACGTTTTTACATATTGTGTAAGCTTGATGAGATGAAACAGATTGGCATGAATGACAAAGAGTTGTGCCCGATCCTTCGGCCACGCGGCAGCAACACTCAGCACATTTTGATAGCTCGATAATAACTCAGAGGAAGCTCGATACGATTCCATGGCCGCAAACAAGTTGCGTGTCCAGCTCTCAAAAAATGCCCACCATTCTTTGACGGAGCTGTTCGCGGTAAGCGGAGAGGAAACAGACGCTATATCCTGCTGAGCAGGAGCCGTATGACTGTATTTATAAGTAGGAATCAGCAGGTGAGGAGAAAAAGTAGCTCGTCTTGGTTGTTGGGAGCGGTTCAAAAATGTACGAGGATTCTCGAACACACTGTACATCTGAAAAAAAGTAGCAGCAATATGCTTGCAAATACGTGAATAAGGGCAGGTACAGGTACTGTTTTGAACCGTTTCCATATCGAGGCGCACATGATACACCGCGGAACCTTGAACATCACTCGTCAAATATTGGCCTTGGTCTACGCGTGTATTGAAGACGACGCCATCTGAAAAGTACGTATAGCCCCGTTCTACGATGTGTCCTTCGACGGCAATTAGGATTTGCTCGCCTAGCTGTATCGCTTGTTCCCGAGTCAACTCTCTTTGTAACATGTAGTCAGATCCTCCGAACGAAGTGTCATCCCTCCATTATAACCCAAAATGCGGAGAATGGAAAAAGATGCGTGTGTTCGAGAGCATCAATAAAATGGTTTGGGCGATAAGCAGAAACAATACTTAATTTTTGCGGGGACTGGGTGTATACTGTACACGTCGAATGAAAAGCAACTAATCGCAATGTGTTTTGTTGTCTTTAGTTGTATTTGTACAACATGAGAGAGAAGGGGCACACATGCTATCGATTTCGATTCTGCTCGTACTATCGTCTGGCCTTGCGCACGCAGTCTGGAACCTGTTCACGAAAAAAAGTGAGAATAAAATGGCGTTTCTTTGGTTGATTACATTGCCAACAACCGTGATCCTCTTACCTGTTCTCATTTGGGAATTGATGCGCGTACAATTGACATGGTCTTTGGTTCTTTTTCTGTTTATGTCCTTTTTCTTTCAAGGATGCTATACCTTACTGATTTCAAAGGCGTATACATACGGAGATATCTCACAGGTGTACCCCATCATGAGGGGGACAGGGACGCTTCTCATTCCGTTTTTTAGCGCAATTCTCTTTCAAGAGTATTTATCTGTACCGGGATGGCTGGGTGTCATTTGCATCGTAATCGGAGTCTTCGCCATTAGTGGAATGATTGGCATAGATCGTCAGGCTCAACCAGTGAATCCGCTCGCTCTGCGATACGCATTTGCTGTTGGACTATGCATTACAGGGTACACGTTAACCGACAAACAAATCGTACAACAATTATCTCCATTCGCTTTATTGGAAATAACGAACTTTGCCTGTCTGATTGTCGCCGGGGGCTTCGTTTGGAAAAAGGGACTCATCCGCCGTGAGTGGCAAAAAAATTGGCGAACCATTATACTCGGTGCCGTCTTGTCACCAGGCTCGTATTTGTTGTTTTTGTTTGCCATGACCTTGGCGCCACTGGCAGCTATTGCGCCCATCCGTGAGGTAAGTACGGTTTTTGGTACGCTGCTCGGGGTCTTCTTGCTAAAGGAGCGACAACGCGTATGGCGTCTGTCCATGTCTTTGATGATCACGATTGGTATTATTTCCATTGCCGTTTGGGGCTAAAGGATGATAAAGAGTCGGCTGGGAGAAATCCTGGCTGGCTATTTTTTTTGTTACCAGGGAAAGATGAAGTGGTAAGAAAAAAACGGCTAAGGATGATCAAAATGGATGCAAAAGCAGTTGCTCCGATCACTCATAAGCGGACGAAAAAAAGAAGGATCGTACTGAGAGCTCTCGGAATCATCATTGGAGCTTTGTTGGTGGCAGTCGGACTGGAAATATTCCTTGTTCCAAACAACATCATTGACGGTGGTGTAACTGGTGTATCCATTATGGTCTCAAAGCTGACAGGTGGCCCACTCGGATTATTTTTATTCCTGCTGAACCTTCCCTTTTTACTTATCGGCTACAAGCAAATTGGCAAGACATTTGCCATCTCTACACTGTTCGGTGTCGTCGTGATGTCATTGGGGACGAGCTACCTCCATCATGTTCCTAGCTTGACGGACGATTTACTTCTCTCTGCCGTTTTTGGTGGAATCATCATCGGTATTGGTGTGGGACTTGTCATCCGCGCGGGAGGCTCCTTGGATGGAACCGAAATTGTTGCGATCCTGATGACGAGGAAAAGTCCGTTTTCGGTCGGCGAAATGGTCATGTTTTTTAACATTTTTATTTTAGGTAGTGCCGGCTTCATTTTTGGGTGGGACCGGGCCATGTACTCGTTAATTGCTTACTACATTGCTTATAAAATGATCGATATCACCATGGTCGGGCTCGAACAATCAAGATCAGTCTGGATCATCAGTGATTATCCAGACGAAATTGGCGATGCACTAACGGCGAGACTGGGGCGGGGAATTACCTATTTGAATGGAGAAGGTGGCTACTCCGGAGATGTCAAAAAAGTCATCTTCTGTGTCATCACCCGTTTGGAAGAAGCGAAGTTGAAATCCATCGTAGAGGAAATTGATTCCGCTGCATTTTTGGCAATCGGGCATATTCATGATGTTTCTGGTGGACGGTTTAAGAAAAAGAATATTCACTAAAGCTTTACGTACAAATTACCCCTGAGCCAGTAGGTTGAACGACCTGATTGCTAAGGGGTAAAAATATATTGACGGAAATAACTGAATTCATTTAATATTGTGGCATGCCAAAATACAAAATAACGTTCCGTATTTTGGGACAATTGAATGGTGATGAAAATGGACAAAACAGAAAAAACGGCAAACCGAAGTGTGTTAAAAACGCTAGAGTTTCTAGAATATTTTATCCAAAACAGTGAATTAAGCCTGGCTGAGCTTGTCGAGTTGTCAGATATGCCGAAGAGTACGGTGTTTCGAATTCTTCAGACCCTCGAAATGCGCGGCTTTGTCTCCAAAACGACCACTCATAATCCGCCTAAATACCAATTGGGATTGAAGCTGCTGGAGTTTGGGAACATTGTTGCGCAACGGCTGGAGATCAGGAAAATCGCGCTCCCGTATATGCAGCAGTTGCGAGATACGGTGGATGAGGCAGTCAACTTGATTATTCGTGATCAAGACGAAGGGGTTTACATCGAAAAAGTCGATACCCGCCAGTATGTTCGTGTCTATACGCAGGTAGGTAGAAAATCACCGTTGTACGCAGGTGCATGCCCGCGCATTTTACTATCTTTTCTGCCGGATCATGAGATCGAAGAATTGTTGAACCGGGTAGACATGAAGAAAATCTCACCAGACACCAATACAGACAAAGATCTGCTATGGCAATGGATTCACGATGCACGTGAAAAGGGCTATACAGTCAGCTACGGTGAATTGGAGCCGGATTCAGCAGCGATTGCTGTACCTATTCGAGATTTTACGGGACAAGTCATAGCTGGATTGAGCTTGGCTGGAGCGACATCACGTTTCCAGCAAGATCGATTGGAGTATTTGGTACAGGAGACAAAAGCAGTAGCGAATCAAATCATGAGCAAGCTGGGATATTCAGATGCAAAGGCGGGACTTTGATGCTGGAAATCAAAAATCTTCAGACGAGATTCCGAACCGATAATGGAGAAATTACCGTTTTGGATGGCGTTAGTTTTCAAATCAACAAAGGTGAGACGATTGGCGTAGTAGGGGAGTCGGGTTGCGGTAAAAGTGTCACCTCTCTATCCATCATGGGGCTTCTGCCGAGAACCGCGCGAATCACCGGAGGAGAGATCCTGTACAACGGTGAAAATCTGGTTGCCTTTTCCAAGGATCAGATGAGGAAGGTGCGAGGTAAGGAGATCGCGATGATTTTTCAAGAACCGATGACCTCACTCAATCCGGTTTATACAATCGGGGCGCAGATCATGGAGCTCGTCTTGAATCATACAAGTATGAACAAAAAGCAAGCCAAAGATCATGCGATCCAAATGCTGAAGCTGGTCGGGATTCCGAGAGCGGAAGAAATCGTTGATGAGTATCCGCATCAGCTATCTGGTGGGATGAGGCAGCGTGTGATGATCGCGATGGCGATGTCCTGTAGTCCATCTCTATTGGTTGCAGATGAGCCTACGACCGCACTAGACGTGACCATTCAGGCGCAGATTCTTGACCTGATGAGAGAGCTACAGCAGAAGAGCGAGATGACCATCATGCTGATCACACATGATCTTGGTGTGGTAGCAGAGATGTGTGATCGGGTGGTCGTCATGTATGCAGGGCAAGTCGTTGAGGAAGCCGAGGTAGAAAAGCTATTTGCTACTCCAAAGCATCCGTACACGGTTGGTTTGTTGGGCTCGATCCCGGATATGGACACTGAGCAGGAGTACTTGTTTACGATTGGCGGGACCGTTCCGAGTCCAGGTCAGATGCCCGCAGGATGCCGTTTTGCTGAACGATGCCAGAAGGCTTTTGACAAATGCTACGAGCAAGCTCCACCGTTATTCGATCTGAATGATGGTACAAAAAGCAGATGCTGGCTGTATGAGTAAGCGGAGGGGACGTGGGTTTTTTGGAAAAATCAGAATGTAAACCCTTACTTGAGGTGAGAGGGTTAAAAAAATACTTTCCGATTCGCAGTGGATTATTGAAGAAGGTAACGAATCACGTCAAAGCGGTTGACGATCTCTCTTTTACCGTTGCAACGGGGGAGACGCTCGGAATTGTAGGTGAATCTGGTTGCGGGAAGTCAACCACAGGCAGAGCCATTCTGCGATTGCTCGAGCCTACGGGTGGCGAAGTGATTTTTCAAGGAGAGAATTTAGCGGCACTTTCTCCAAATGAGATGAGGATGAAGCGAAAGGATTTGCAAATCATTTTCCAAGACCCGTTCGCATCCCTCAATCCGCGAATGACAGTCGGGGAGATCATTGAAGAGCCGATGATCATATTCGAACTGTATGAAACGTCAAAAGAACGCAAGGAAAAAGTAGCGGAATTGATGCAAGTTGTCGGTCTGAAACCGGAAAATTCGGAACGTTTCCCTCATGAGTTTAGTGGTGGTCAGCGACAGCGGATCGGCATTGCCCGTGCGCTAGCGCTTAACCCCAAGCTGATTGTGGCAGATGAGCCAGTATCTGCGCTCGATGTATCGATTCAATCCCAGGTATTGAATCTGATGAGAGATTTGCAAAAGCAATACGGACTCACTTACATATTCATCTCTCACAACTTGAGCGTCGTGAAGCATTTTTGCGACAGGATCGGCGTGATGTATTTGGGACGGATGGTTGAGCTGGCACCCAAAAATGCGCTATATGAAGAGCCGCTGCATCCTTATACGCGCTCATTACTGTCCGCAGTTCCGATTGCCAAGCCAAAAATGAAGCGTGAGCGCATCATCTTGACTGGAGATGTACCGAGTCCTGCGAATCCTCCAAGTGGCTGTACGTTTCATACGCGGTGTCCGGATTGTATGGAAATTTGCAAAACGGACAAGCCCGAATTTCAATCGATGGGCGATGGTCGATATGTTGCCTGTCATTTGTATAACCAATAGGAACAAATGACGGCTTTCATATTTTTTTCAACATGAATTCCAGAAAGAAAAGAAAAGGGGGACTTGTTTTGAAAAAGAAGGTAGGTATCACCGCTTGCTCCGCATTACTCGTGCTAGCTGCTGCTTTGGGCGGATGTTCGAGTAAGCCGGCTGACACTAGCACACAGGCAAATCCGCAACCGAAGACAGAAGCGCAAGCACAGGCAAAAAATGAACTCACACTTGGTGTGAATGGAGATCCGCATTCTTGGGATCCGATTGATACGTTTTTGCTTGATTGGAGTACTGTAGCAACATCTGTATTTGAAGGCTTAGTCGAGCGTACCACTGACTTGAAAATCCAGCCAGGACTCGCTGAATCGTGGGAGTTCAAGGATGACAAGACACTTCAATTTAAACTTCGTCAGGGAGTTACCTTCCACAACGGCGAGCCATTCAACGCGGAAGCAGTGAAATTTACATTTGATCGCCTGCTTGGTGAAGAAGGGAAAAAAGGACCACAGCAAGCGAACTATGCTTCGATTGACCGTGTAGAAGTGGTAGACGAGTTTACAGTCAACATGATTCTCAAGGAAAAAGATCCTGTACTCATTACAAAGCTGGCAGGTTATGGCGCTGTGATCGTTCCGCCTAAGTATTACAAGGAAAAAGGGGACGAGTACTTTAACACGCATCCAGTAGGTACGGGTCCTTTCAAAATGGATAGCTATGAAAAAGATAACAAGGTTGTATTGGTGAAAAATGAAACCTATTGGAAGCAAGGTCAACCGAAGCTGGAGAAAGTAACGTTCCGTTTTATTCCAGAAGCGACTACACGTCTAGCTGAAATGCAAACAGGTGCCATCGACATTATGAAAAAAGTCGAGATCAGCCAAACAGAATCCATCAAGGGCATGTCTGATCTTGAACTGATGCAAGTCGGGTCGCCAACCGTTTATTCGATTCGGTTCAATACATCTATGAAGCCAGTCGACAATGTAAAAGTCCGTGAAGCGATTGCTTACGCGATTGATGCAGACTTGATCATCGAAACGCTGCTCGGCGGATATGGTAAGCGCGTCAATTCATTCCAAAGCGATATGTCTTTCGGCTATGATCCTAATCTGCCATTACGCAATTATGATCCAGAAAAAGCAAAACAATTGCTCGCAGAAGCAGGTGTGAAGGAAGGAACTGAGCTTGATCTCTTCCTTCCTGGTACAGATGCTACGTTTAAAGAGGTAGCACAAGCGATCGAAATGCAATTAGGCCAAGTCGGTCTCAAGGTGAAGCTGAATCTGGTGGACAGCTCCACATTTACTTCTGACCTCATTCCGAAGGGAAAAGCAGGACATATGTACCGGAATGGCTGGGGTGGATGGACGCTCGACTTTGATAATACTGCCTATTTGATGTATCACAAAGGCGAGTTCTGGAACCCTGATTTCCATGACGAGAAAGTAGAGGAGCTCTTGAAAGCTGAACGCTCCACGTTTGACCAAGAAAAGCGTCTGGCAGCATTTAAAGAGCTGAATCAACGTCTATATGAGCTAGTCCCAGATGTACCGCTCTATCAAACGATCAACCTGTGGGCTGCGAACAAACGAGTAAAAGGCTTCCAACCTCCGGCAGATGAACGCATCGATTTGCGCGAAGTATCGGTTGAATAAGGAATGTTTTGAACAGGGGAGTAGAAGATGTCTCTTCTATTCCCTTCACTTTTGATAAAGGAGGAGCGGGATGGCAGCCTTTTTAATTAGACGTCTACTACATAGTGTTTTTGTCGTTCTTGCTATTACTCTTGTCATTTTTGTCCTGGTGCGAATGACTGGTGACCCAGTATCGATCATGTTTCAAGCAGGTGAGCCTACCAAAGAGGCGATCACTGAGCTTCGGAAAAATCTCGGTCTGGACGAGCCTGTTTATGTACAGTTCGGGCTTTATTTAAAAGATATGTTTACCGGTAACTTTGGCACCTCTTTCCGAACGGGTGAGAGCGTGATCGACATGATGAAGGAGAAGATGGGAGCAACTTTGCTGCTTGCCTTCGGGGGAATGTTTGTCGCCCTGTTGATTGCGATTCCAGTAGGTATCATTTCCGCTGTTTACAGAGGCAGCGTAGCTGACTTTTTCGGACGCATTTTTTCATTGCTAGGAATCTCTTTTCCTAACTTTTGGTTAGGAATTATGTTAATCATCATATTTGCCGTTAAGCTGGGCTGGTTTCCTGCTTCTGGCTATGAAGGTCTGGAATATTTGGTTCTGCCTTCCGTTGCTCTCGGACTCATCTTGTCAGGGATTTTGGCTCGATTAGTTCGCTCTTCCATGCTGGAGGTAATGAATCAGCAATATATCAATACGGCTCGCTCCAAAGGGATCAAGGAATGGCTTGTCATCATCAAGCATGGCTTACGAAACGCATTAATCCCAACGGTAACCTTTATTGGATTGCAATTTGGAACGTTGTTGGGCGGTACCGTGATTATTGAGCAAGTTTTTTCATGGCCAGGTATCGGGCGTATGCTGATTGATGCGATATCGCAACGTGACTTTCCAGTGATTCAAGGCTCTGTGATTATTTTGTCTTTTTTGATGATCTTCGTGAACCTGTTGGTTGATATCAGCTATGGCTTTATTGATCCACGTATTAGGCAGGAAGGAGGAAAAAGCGAATGACGACAGCGACAGTTACAAACAATCAGCCCAATCCACCCATCAAAAAACGTGGAAAATGGAGCAAGATGGGCAGAAGATTCGTTCGAAATCGGTGGGCGATGGCGGGGATGTTCTTGCTTATGCTTGCCGTCGTATCCGCACTTTTTGCACCGGTAATTGCGCCATCCACTCCTGATAAAGCTGATTTGCGTGCACGATTGGTTGCTCCCTCGTGGATGGACGATACGGGGAAATCCGAGTATTTGCTAGGTACGGATCAGGTAGGACGTGACTTACTGAGCCGAATCATTTACGGAGCGCGAATATCGTTATTGGTTGGTGTCGTATCCGTACTGATTTCCTTGGTTATCGGGGTGATTCTGGGCCTCATCGCAGGCTTTTACGGGCGCTGGGTAGATGATCTGTTAATGCGCTTGGCAGATGTACAGCTGGCATTCCCTTTCATTTTGTTTGCGATTATCGTCATGACGGTCTTTGGGGCAGGTCTATGGAAGCTCATACTTGTTCTGGGGATCAGTAACTGGGTAGGCTTTGCGCGACTGGTTCGAGGACAGGTCATGAGTGTAAAAGAAATGGAATACGTACAGGCTGCCAAAGCAATCGGGGCTACGAATTTGCGGATCATCAGAAAACATGTCCTGCCAAACGTTTCTTCTTCGATCATCGTTTTGGCAACGTTAAATGTAGCCACAAACATTTTGTTGGAAGCATCGTTGACGTTTATTGGATTGGGTGTAGACCCTTCGATTCCTACATGGGGCGGCATGCTGGCAGACGGTCGCAACTATCTGGAGACGGCATGGTGGGTTGCTACTTTCCCGGGCATCGCCATTATGATTACGGTGTTTGGAATTAACCTGCTGGGCGATTGGCTGCGTGATGAGCTAGATCCAAATCTGCGCGTGTAAGGGGGCTAACCGATGAGAGGGCTAGGTGATATTTTTACAACGAAAGGGTTAGTTGCGGACCGAAACAATGACGGTGTAGCTGATTCATTGTCTGTTTCCTTCTGTTTTCAAACGGGAATCGTCGTAGAAGGATTCATTGATTTTTGTGCCCGAGTAGGCCTTGAAACAAGTGAGCTGGATCTGCCTTCCATTCGTACGGAAGATTCACCGATGGATGCTAGCAGCACGAACAGCGGTGAGTGGCTTTGCACAGTATGTATCGAGTCATCCTGCGAGCTGGATGATGCGTCATGCACGCTCGATCGAGGGAACAATCGAATTGCTTTCGTTGGTGGAAGCGAGGAGAGTCTTAGCCGATTACTGCGCTGGATGGCGGCATATTGGACAGATGCAGCACCTGCAACGACTTCACTCGGCGACATAGAAAGGATTAGCTGTTCTTTACATGAAGTTCAACTATATGTTTGTGCGGATGCCTCACCTGTTTGTCAGATTGCGATACCCCAGTATGCACGGATGAGCTCCCATGAGGGAAGTCCTATCGTAGAGAGACCAACTCCACTTGATAGTCTGACAGAACTTTGGTCAACGGCAGGGTTCTATCAAGCGGGGCGTGCGGATTTAACGAGTCAGACAGATGTATTCTTTACCGGGATCCATACTGCAGAGGCGGTTATGTCTGCCGCCCGCTTTGCAGCTCGGATTGGTCTAGCCTCGACCGGGATACATTTCCCGCTCACAGGAGAAGCAAATCGGATTGCGGAGCTCACCTTTTCCTTACACATGAATGGTGAAGCACCTCTAGCAAGTGGAGTAGTCGAAGTAATCCCAGACCCTAGAGAAAAGACAACAAGAGTCATCCAGCTTTCAGGCGGAGGACAAGCGATTGTTGCGACGCTTGATTATTTCGGGACTGCTACTTCGCACCGACTCGGGGGGACTTTTGGTGCATGGGAAGAATCGGACGAGCCAAAAGAGCAGGAATTCCCGCTATTTTTAGAGAAAGCATGGAAAGACCAGGGCGAACGAAATGAGATAGAACAGTTGTTTCATGAGCAGTTGATCGCGATTGCTAGTCGAATGGAGACGGCCGGGTGCTTATCTTCTCCGCTGGCGGTCACAGCGTTTATGTCAGAACCAAAAGAGATTCGACGTGCGTTGGAGCGATGCTGGAGGAGCGCAATCGCGGAGCTGCTTCCAGATAACGATAGTACGGTACAGATTCACTCTGCTTTTAAACCAGGTTTGTGCTGGATAAAAGAAACGATTTTACCTTCTCTCGTACGTACAGGGGAACAAGTAGAACGAATTTTGATTTCTTTCCAACGAGAAGACAGGGAAGGCGGAATGGAGCTGTCTCATCGATGGCTTCAAGAATTATACCCGGTTGATCAGTTGTTGGAAATAGAATTGGGCTTGTCCTTGTCGCAAGTATCATTCGTGATGGATGAGAACCTGCCGACTACTTACCAAGTCGAGGTATGGGGAGTCGGGCTGGAGCACTTAGGTACATGGAATTTGGATGTACCTGTATCCACAGTGCCGTATGCCGACGAGCAAAGTCGAGCTTATCCAACTACGTCAGGACTCTTCTTCTCTTATGGAACAACAAAAGAACAATTCTTGGTTCCTACAGACAGAGAAAGGTTTTGGCAATTCTATACGCAGCAATTTTTACCCGAGTTGACGGAAGAATTGTTATGTAAACAAAATGAGCCGTATCAAGGAAACATTCCGCTCTTTCATTCGATAGAGGTAACCGTCACTATGAGTGAACAGGAAGAACGGCTAGACATAGACGAAGAAACCATTTCGTCTTTAGAAGCGTTGCATGAAGATATTTATTTTTATACGCTGGACTACTATGCGTATTTGGGTGAAAGAAAAACGGGAGTGGCGTGGAATTCTCCTGGGGCGGTGCGTCCATTTGTAAAGGTCAAACCAGCAAGCTCTCCAGTGGCAACCATTCGCGTAAAGGAATATAAAGAAGAACAAGCTTTCTCTATCAAAACGACTCATTTATACTTCGAGGCAGAGCAATCTGCTCCTGTAAAAGCACGCATCCTGAGAACGAATGAAAAGAGTACCAGCATCGAAGAACGGAAGCTTTCTTATCTACATCGAAACCATCATCCAGATCTGGGCGAGTGGGCAGAGCTGGCTACACATCCGTCTGTACATATGTGGGAAGTAGAGAAATCGTTTGAAGGACGGCCGATTTTTGCAGTGGAGGTAACAGCACCCCAGATTTCCAAATACGTATCAACACATAAGCTCTCTCTGTATAAACCAACCATTTTGCTCGAAACCGGACATCATCCAAACGAGGTTTCCAGTATGCCTGCTGCACGTGAGCTGGTGGCAGAGCTCATAACCGAAAAAATGGATTGGCTTACTCGTTTCAATCTGGTCGTGATTCCATTTGCCAATCCGGATGGGGTCGCACTTCATCAAGAGCTCGTCAAAGATAATCCATTTTGGAAGCATCATGCTGCCCGTTATAATGCCGTTGGATTAGAATATACCAATCACCGTTTTCAGCCGAGTGTTTTTGGCGAATCGCGGGTAGTTCCCCAACTGTTTTATCGTTGGTTGCCGGATGTGATCATCGATGATCACGGAATCCCTTCGCACGAATGGACACAACCATTCGCAGGGTACAATAGTCCGCCGAGATTCCCTGTATCTTATTGGATACCGATCTCGCTCTTTTACGGAATTGGCCGCGAGATGGAGCGATCTGACTATCCTCATCATGCTGTCGCTCTTGATACGATTCAAAAGGCAGTCGAGGATGGGCTGAGACATCATCCGCGCCTGTGGAACAAAAATAAACACTTTATCGACCGCTATATTCGGTATGGACATAACTGGGAGCCCGCTGATTTCCCATTGCCTACTGATCAAGATTTCTTGTTTTATCGCTGGTCGACAAAGCCGAACAAAACCTCTCCTTCCTTACTCTCTCGTTTTCCTGAATGGGTGACGCTTGATTTAATAACGGAAGCGGCTGATGAGACGGTCGCGGGAGGAGCATTGCGAGATTGCATAGAAACACATAAGGTTTTCAATCGTGCCGTCATGGAGTGTGTGGCATCCAGCCCACGGCGTGTTTCGCGACAGTATGGACAAGACCGTATTCGACTCTCACGAATGAGACCGATGCGGATAGGAGGAGACAATCATGAAGACCATTTTAGTAACAGGGTTTGATCCTTTTGGTGGAGAAACGGTTAACCCTGCTTGGGAATCGGTAAAAGAGCTGGGAAAAATCGAGTCCGATTTGTATAAAGTAGAGCTGCGCCAAATTCCTACGGTTTTTGAAAAATCTATCGAACATCTGTACGCAGCGATAGAAGAAACGAATCCGGACATCGTGTTATGTATCGGTCAAGCAGGTGGACGAGGAGATATTGCGGTTGAGCGTGTAGCGATTAACGTCAATGATGCTCGAATCCCGGATAATGAAGGAAATCAGCCGATTGATACACCGATCAGGGAAAACGGTCCTACTGGCTACTGGTCTACATTGCCAATCAAAGCGATTGTACATGAGTTAAAGCAACAAGGAATTCCGGCTTCCATATCGCAGACGGCGGGTACATATGTGTGCAATCATCTTTTTTATGGATTGATGCATTACCTTGCTGAGAAAAAAGCTTCCGCACGCGGAGGGTTCATCCATATCCCATATTTGCCTGAACAGGCAGCAAGGCAAGCAGGGCAGCCAAGTATGGCGTTAGAAACAATTGTAAAAGGCTTGCGATTGGCAATCGAGACGACCATATCTAATGATCGGGATATTGTCATGGAAGGCGGACAAATTAGCTGAGCAGGAGGAGAAACCTTCCTCACTTCAATTCATGCGGTAGTGCCGATAATCGAAAATGGAGGGAAAAACGTTGCCTAGATATGAATTCTCTCCTCTTGGGGACTCGGGTGTCATGGTCAAAATAGGAGAGGTTATCGATCAACAGACCCATGAGAAGGTCATCCTATTCTCTGAATACCTACAGGAGCATCCTTTCCCCGGGATGATCGAATCTGTACCTGGCTTTACGACTGTTACCGTCTATTACGATCCGATAACTCTTTTCGATCCACTTGATGGTATTTTGCCATACGATCGTGCCGTTGCTATTCTTGAGCAAATGTCACAGCAAATCTCCAATACTCACTCTACTGAGTACAGATTGGTAGAAATCCCGGTTTGTTATGGCGGGAGCTTTGGTCCAGATCTGGAGGTAGTCGCCAAACAAAATGGCCTTAGTATAGAGGATGTGATTTCGATCCATTCGACAACAGAGTACCTGGTGTACATGATCGGATTTGCTCCCGGTTTTCCGTATCTCGGTGGAATGGATGAGCGATTGGCCACGCCGCGACGTTCCTCGCCACGACTATCTATTCCGATGGGTAGTGTAGGGATTGGAGGATTGCAAACGGGGATTTATTCGATAGAGAGCCCAGGTGGGTGGCAAATTATCGGAAGAACACCACTGCGCTTATTTCAGGCAGGTGAAAGTTCTCCGAGTCTCTTGTGCGCTGGTGATAAAGTTCGCTTCCGTCCTATCTCCGAGCGGGAATATAACGGGGAGAAGGTGTACTAAGTGAGTATAGAGGTGATTACGCCAGGACTTTGCACGACCGTTCAAGATACAGGTAGATTTGGCTTTCAGCAGGTTGGGGTCAGCGTCAGTGGGGTGATGGACAAGCAAGCTGTACAGATTGCGAACATGTTAGTTGGTAATCAACAAACGGATGCTGTTCTGGAGCTGACGATGAGAGGTCCAAGCTTATTGTTTCATAAGGACATGCTAATAGCCATTTGTGGTGGTGACTTCAAAGTCACGATCAATGATAGATCCGTCTTGCCCAATCGAGCAGTCTGGATCAGGAGTGGAAGCATCTTGAAGGTTGGCCTGGCCAAGGAAGGCTGTCGCGCCTATCTCGCAGTCGCAGGCGGATGGGATGTGCCACTTGTGATGGGAAGTCGTAGTACGAATCTTCGTGCAAACTTCGGAGGCTTTGCGGGTAGAATGCTTGCGGCAGGAGATAAGCTAGTTCAATGCTCTCCAGGTTCATTCAGCCAATTTCTCGCTAACCAATTGGAAAAAAAGGCAGGAGCAGCTCCTTTCTACCAAGCGAATTGGTTTATCCCTTCTAGTACGCTTGTAAAAAATGGAGAAGCGGTTGTACGGGTGATACAAGGCGAGCAATTCGCAGATTTTTCAGAAGAGAGTCGTCAAAGCTTTTTCGAACAAGCCTTTCAAGTGTCTACTCAATCAGACAGGATGGGGTATCGTTTAACAGGACCGGCGCTCGAACTTACGCAGTCAATGGAACTGATCTCGGCTGCGGTTACCATGGGTACGATACAGGTTCCGCCAAACGGTCAACCTATTATCCTGATGGCAGACAGACAAACCATTGGCGGTTATCCGAAGATAGGCTATGTGCCCACTATAGATTTGCCGATCGTCGCCCAGTTGCGGCCAGGCGAGAAGATTCACTTTCAAGAGATTTCTCTGCGTGATGCTCAAAAGGCGCTTATCGAGAGGGATTCATTGATGAAGGCGATCAAGCTTGGTATAGAAGTAACCGTGGGATGGAGGTGAATAGATGAAAACAGTAGATCTAAACTGTGATATGGGAGAGAGCTTTGGCGCCTATCAGTTGGGCAACGATCAAGAAATTTTGCCCTATATCACCTCTGCAAATGTGGCATGTGGTTTCCATGCTGGCGATCCTGCGACAATGAGAAAAACAGTAAGAATGGCAGTAGAGGCAGGCGTCGCAATCGGTGCGCATCCGGGCTTTGCCGATCTGGTCGGCTTCGGTCGCCGCAACATGGAGATTTCCCCCGAAGAGGCGTACGATCTAGTCGTGTACCAAATCGGCGCTCTGCAAGCGTTTGTAAGGGCAGAAGGAGGCGCCATGCATCATGTGAAGCCGCACGGGGCCTTGTACAACATGGCAGCCACAAGACCCGCTCTGGCTGAGTCAATCGCGTTGGCCATTTACAAAGTAAATCCGGAACTGATGTTGTATGGCTTGGCGGGAAGTGAGTTGACGCATGCTGGGGAAAAAATCGGTCTTGCTACGGCGCACGAAGTGTTTGCCGACCGAACGTATCAGCAGGATGGCACACTGACACCGCGCAGTCAGCCGAATGCGATGATTACGGACCAACAGCAATCCCTCCAGCAAGTCATTCGTATGGTAAACGAGGGGCTTGTCCTGACCCAGCAAGGCGCGGATATCCCGATTCAGGCGGATTCCATTTGTATTCATGGCGACGGTGCCCATGCGTTGGAATTCGCGAAAAGCATCCGAGAAGCTTTGGCGGGAGCTGGCATTACAATCGCAGCACGATTTGCTCGATAGACATCTATCGGGCTTTTTCTGTTTCCGCTCCGGGGGGAGTCAGGTATCGTGCGGTACTTCGCTTTTTCCCCCAGAGGAGGAAGAGCAAGAACAACAGCGGGATATAGCCATAAATGAAAACGATGCTCACTTTCCCATAAAAATCGAGTGCCATGAGCAAAGGAGTCGTACCTTCTAGCAGATAGGAACCCATTGCCAGAGACGCTAGGAGAAGCAGAAGGGCACGGATCTGACTGATGCCAAATATCTGTTTCATTCCGCGGGTAACCCCCCATAAATTGAGGCAGATATTTGGCAAAATCACAAAGAGCCATAGTGATATCACAATGAACTCCAATCGCTGCAAAATCGGAATTTCAACGATTTTGAGCATGGTCAAGGTCGGCCAAATAATCTTATCCAGTTCACCTTGGCTAAACATGAGGAATGTTACGAGAGCGACGGCTACATACAGGAGCGTGCTGAAAAGGACGCCAGCGTGTGCCCATTTTTGCGAGTCAGCTGCTCGCTTGATAAACGGGTAGTAGAAGAACAGTAATTCAAAGCCCATATAATTGATGACAGCGTCTTTGGCAGACGCGAATACGGCGGTGAAGTTATGGGAAAACATTGGGAACAAGTTATTCGGATGAGCGTACTCGAAAGGGAATAGAAACAAAGGAAGCATCAAAATCGCCGGAATCACCACACCGAAAAAGCAGACGCCCGTAACTGTACGAAAGCCACCAGCGACAATATACAGAATGAGGAGCAAGATAATCAGCGTCGTACTCCAGGTATGCATTAGCGGGAAAATAAACTGCTTCACAATACTGACGTAAGAACGCAAGATGAGAAAAGCAGCCATCCATACGTAGATTAATACGGCAAAGCTCATCAACTTGCCTAGCCATTTTCCAAAGCAAAGATCGTGAAGGGAGAACAGATCTTGGCTACCCGCATTCAACATGAAATAGAGCATCCAAATAATGAGATGGATGCTTGCACCAGCAAATAGTAGGGAAATCCAGGCATCGTATCCGGCATGGGCTACGATTGTCCGTTGAAATCCTAGTATCCCGACCCCCACAATATTGGCATGCACAAGAAAGAATACAAAAAAAGGTGAAACCATAGCGCTTTCCCGAATGGAAGTACTCACCTGATCCCTCCTGGTTATTCATTACTCACCCGTTTGCTCCAGCTTAATCGAGGCCGTCACTGTGATTTTTATCTGTGGATAAATCTTTTTGTAGTGCGAGTAGTTCCATGACGTGCTTCGACTGCGAACCAAGTCACCGAATCCAACCGGATCAACTTCAAGCTTCTGTAAATGCTTCACAAAGCTCGTCGCCTCCTTTTGTAGGTACGAGGAAAGCTCTTTTTCCATTTGTTGTAGGACTTGTGGATTAGATAATTGCAGCCACTTCGAATAATCTCTGATTTGCCCATTTACCGTGAGCTTAACCATGATACGGGGAACAGGCTCTGTCGTATTGACATCGAATGCGGCATGGGAATGAAGATTTTTCAACAGTCCGGATTCTTTTCGATTGTTTATCGTCACTTCAAATGGAATTTGACCACTCTTGGCTTTTTCGACCATGATTTTTAACAAAAAGCTCTCTTTCGAATTGATGCGATGCACGAATTTGTCATCTCGAAAAAGCGCGAGACCATCCAGCTTTACTCTGTCATTATGCATCACGAAATAGGGGAGGTAAGGATCGCGTCCCTCGCCATATAAATGAAACAAGAAAATATGCAGGTTGGTCTTGGGCACATTCAACGTTTTGATATTTTGAGCGACGCTATCGGAGATAAAAAAAGGAATTTGCATATGACGGACGCCTTTCAAAATCGTCAATGCCTTTGGCTCCGCCACAGCGAGTTGAAGGCGAAAACCGATAGAGGGATCGCGGCAAAGCGTATGCACCAGGGATTCCATTCCGTTTTCAGCATATTTCCTCCCGACAATGACGGAGCGCAACTGCCCACTTGTGAAGGGGTGATGGCGTTAAAATCAGGGAGGATCGTTTATAAATTCGTACTTTTTGTTTCCAACAGCTCTATCGAGGTCTTTTCCTTTCCATACACGTGGGTGATAGCCGCGCCTTTCATCTTTTGATCTTCGATATCGAGCCCCAGTGAATGAATCAGCTGTACTTCGCTGACGATTCGAGTCGAAGAGCAGCCAGCTACGATCCATATAAATAACACCAGTATCCATTTCCTCTTTGCAACCATGGTTTCCTCGATGGCTCCTTCATCTATTCATCAATGTCTCTTTTCTGAGTGGCCTTGTCAGGATCGTATCTCCATTGTGAGATGACGCGCATAACAGCAGACCTTCTGGCCGTATTGCTGTAGGAAGAGCGAATGAAGCTGTCCGCGAAGTTACGCCTGCGAAAAGGGTAAAGCGGAGCCAGGTAAGGTGTTCCTAATGATTTCAGCTGCAGAAGATGAGTCAGCATGAACATGAGACCGATAGCAATCCCAAGCCCACCCCAAATTCCAGATAAAATAATGAGCGGGAAGCGCAGGAAACGAATCGTATTGGACATTTTGTAGATGGGGGTAGTGAAAGAGGCAAGCGCAGACAGAGCAACGATGATCAGCAATATATTACTGGTCAACGCAGCTTCTACAGATGCTTGACCAATGACGATTCCACCTACGATTCCAAGAGTCTGTCCGACCTTTGTCGGGAGACGGGCACCTGCTTCTCGCAAGAACTCGATCGTCAGCTCCAAGAAAAGCACCTCTAAAACGGGGGGAAACGGGACGTATTTCCTCGATAAAATAATCGGAGCCAGCATGTCTTGCGGAATCATTTCCAAATGGAAAGTGAGAACCGCCGTATAGGCAGGTGTCATTAATATAGAAAAGAGCACACCAAAAATGCGAATCAACCGAAACAAGGACGATAAGATCCACGGTAAATAATAATCCTCGGGAGAAATGAAGAAATCAAAAATAGTGGTTGGACCGGTAATGACATACGGAGATGCATCGGAAATAATCACGATTTGCCCGAGAGTTAACGCATAGATGACCCGGTCAATCCTTTCTGTAGACAGAAACAAGGGGAAAGGGGTATTCGAATTGTCACTCATGATTTGATCGAGCTGTGATGAATCAAAAATAATATCGAAGTCGATCGACTGTAGTCTTTGCTCAACGGTTTCAATGTGCTGAGGATTCGTAATACCAGCCAAATAGACAACGGCTATGCGCGTATGAGAGAGCGTACCTAAGGTTAACTCTCGAATGATTAATTTGGGTGTGCTGATTTGTTGACGGATGAGATGTAGGTTAATATCGATGTTTTCAACAAAGCCTACCTTTGGTCCAACGACACTAAACTCGTTTTCCGTGTCGTTGTCAGTTCGCAGTCCTTCAGTCGGATTGGACAGATTGATGAGGGCGAAGGACTGTAGCTGGTCTTTCGATTGGATGGCAGCATAGCCCGTCATGATTTTGGAGACGACGGTCTGTATGTCGTCTGTATAAATGATATCCTCCACATGGATAAAGCGGGAAAAGTGGTGTAGGTCCGTGGTCGATTCATTTGCTTCCATACGCTTTTGAAGGGGGCGCAAGAGATTTTTTTGCAACAGCTCTGTTTTTATTAAGGTTTGATAGTACGAAATAACAAAAGGACTTTCCTCGTTCAGCAGGGGGTAATGCTTAAAATCATTCGAGTCTTGTGCGATGGAAAGAAACTCATTCCATTTCGTGATCATGTCGCTTCCGCTCCATAAGCTGTTCATCATTTGAGTTTTACTATGTCCGGTTTGTAGTGGAATTATCATCTAGGAAATAGAATGATTTCCTATGGGGAGGGGAACAATCAAACAAAGAACGAGGCGTGAAGAGAAATGGAAATTGAGGGGTTCATATGCTGGAAGTTAACTGTGATACATCATCGCTAAAGGCTGAATTGCTGCAAGAGCTGAGGGGAATATCCGTTACGTTAGATGAGAGCATACATGCTTTGAGAAATGAAAACGACTGCCTGCTCGAGACATTTGATCATATACGCACCAAGTTTAGCCGACTCGAAACCGTAGCAGCCTCGTTTTATTTGCAATGCTATCTCTCTCCCTATACGGAAAGATACTTGGATTTGTCCATGGCTGTGCAGCACTTGGCCAAAAGGCGTCAAGGAGCATTGATCGTTGTTGAGCGCGAAGACCCACTTGATTTACTGCTGCAAGCTGGCATACCGATTGGAGCAACGATGAGCCATTCCTTGCTGGAGTCGATCTTTTATCCTGGCAGCCCTTTGCATGATGGGGCAGTTCTGATTCGGGAAAATCATATCATTTCCGCAGCCAATGTGCTGCCATTATCACAAGTTGTCGTAGGGGAAAAAAAGTTGGGAACGAGACATCGTGCTGCTTTGGGGTTGAGTGAAAAAAGCGATGCACTGATCGTTGTTGTTTCCGAGGAAACGGGGAAAGCGTCCTTTGCCATGCAGGGACACTTGTATCCGATTATTTCCCCTTCATGAAAGCGCTCCGCGAAAAGCGAGTGTATCCGAGAAAAGAACGAGGCTGGATTTGTCATGGTGATGACACAAATCCAGCCTCTCGCTATGTTATTCTCAGGTTAGATTCAAGCCCAATTTCCGTTGCGGAATAGTGGTTCACGCTTGCCGTCAGCTGTTTCTCCATCAATGTTCATTTCGGCGGAGCCGATCATGAAATCAACGTGAGTGAGGCTGATATTGATACCGCGGCTAGCCAGTTCCTCATTGCTCATGTCAGCGCCACCTTCAATATTCACACTATAAGCGTTCCCGATTGCCAAGTGGTTGGACGCATTCTCATCAAAGAGCGTGTTATAGAAAATGATATCTGATTGCGAAATGGGGGACAAATGAGGAACCAAAGCCACTTCCCCCAAATAATGCGAGCCTTCATCTGTTTCAATTAATTGCTTTAGGGATTCTTCTCCCTTTTCAGCAGTTGTCGAGACTATTCTTCCTTTTTCAAAAGTAAGCGTAAAATTCTCGATCAAATTCCCGTGATAGCTCAAAGGCTTGGTGCTGCGAACGGTTCCATTGACGCCTTCTTTTAATGGTGCGGTGAATACTTCTTCTGTTGGCATATTGGCCATGAAGGAGGCACCGTCTTTATTTACGCTACCGCCGCCAATCCAAATGTGGTTGGAAGGCAGCTCAATCGTCAGGCTAGTACCGGGAGCTTCGTAATGAAGGTAGCGGTATTGTTTTGCATTCAGCTGATCCACCTTGCTGTTCAGTGTCGCATGATGGTCATGCCAAGCTTGGACAGGGTCATCCATATCTGCGCGAGTCGCGCGGAAAATTGCATTCCACAGGGCAGGTTCCTGTTCCTCTTGTGGCAAATGCGGGAAGACCATGGCTGCCCATGCAGGTGATGGAACAGCAAGCACGCACCAGCTCACTTTATCGGACATGGTATAGCTGCGGAATTTATGGAGAGCTTGACCAGCTGTTTTGTTGGCAGTAGAGATGCGGTCAAGCTTAACCCCTTTCAGCAAATCGGGATTCGCTGCAGAAATGTAGAGAAAAGCCGCGCCATTTTCCGCCATTTCCTCTAATCCTTGTACCTTCCATTGCGGGTATTCACGAAACGCTTCCTCAGGAGCCAAATCATATTTCATCCGTGTGAGTTCATCGTCGGTCCAATCAATATGTACGTGCTTGGCACCCGCTTCGTACGCTTTTTGGGCTACCTTTCTCACAAAAGGAGCAGTAGATAGCGGAGCTGTTACGACTAACGTTTGCATAGGCTGTACATTCACGCCGACTTTTACAGCGAGATCAGCATAACGGTCAAACAAGGTTTCAAAAGACATGGTTCATTTCCTCCTTTTAAGAACAAAAGGCTTACTTGCTTTCTATCTATTTTACCTTCCCCTCCGAAATCACCTGCTTATGATTTGAAAGAATTTCCTAGGAAAGCGCAGAAAAAGACAGATTACGGCCTAATTCGAGCAAGTTATCCACTTGTTTATTTGGTTAATTGTAGGAAAATTCAAATGAAAAGGCAAATTTATTACATAAAAATTTTTATTGCATGAACTAAAGGAAGGCGAGTCAGAGTGAAGACAAGACAGACACGTGATCAAGTCGCTGTCGAGTATACGTGGAACCTGAACGATCTGTTTGAGAGCCAGGAAGCGTGGGAGCAAGAATTAGCAGAAATTGTACAGCATCTGCCTGTCGTCACTGCATTCAAAGGTCAGTTGCAGACGAGTGGAGAGACGTTATTGGCATGCTTGGAGGCAAACGAGGCGATCAATGTTCGGGCGAGTATTGCAGCGACGTATGCTAGACTGCGGTCGTCTGAAGACGGGACGAATCCACAAAACCAAGCGAACTCTGCACGGGTAGGGGATGTCGTGTCCCAGCTGAACGCTGCGCTTTCTTTTATACCTTCCGAGATTTTGGCTTTGCCTGAAGGAAAAATCGAGAGCTTCTTGGCGGAAGAACCAGGACTCGAAGTATTCCGCAAAAGCCTGAATGATTTGCTGGAAACAAAGCCGTACCGACTGTCGGCTGAGACCGAAGAAGCATTTGCGGCGATGGGCGAGGTTTTCTCTGCGCCATACAACATATACGCGCGCGGAAAACTGTCGGACATGTCATTTGGACCCGTCCATGATAGCGAAGGAAATGAGCGTCCAGTATCTTTCGCGCTGTTTGAGACCGATTATGAGATGTCTTCCGATACGACGCTGCGCCGTGCTTCGTACGAATCCTTTTCGAAGACACTCGCTTCTTACCAAAACTCTTTCGCTGCAGTATACGCGACAGAGGTGAAAAGACAAACAGTCATGTCGCGTCTACGTGGCTATGAAACCGTAACGGACATGCTGCTTAAACCACAGCAAGTTACACTGGAAATGTACCACAACATCCTGGATATTATCGGGAATGAACTCGCTCCGCACATGCGTCGCTATGCGAAGCTCAAAGCGAGAGAGCTTGGCCTTAAGAAGTTGGCTTTTTGTGATTTGAAGGCGCCGCTTGATCCAGAATTCAGTCCGCCGATTACGATTGAAGAAGCTGGGCAAAAGATTCTGGCTTCCTTGCAAGTGATGGGTCCTGAATATACAGCCATTATGGAAAAAGCGCTGAATGAACGCTGGATCGACTACGTAGACAACGTGGGCAAATCGACAGGTGCGTTCTGCTCAACGACATACAGCAAGCACTCTTACATTCTCATTACGTGGTCGGGAAATATGCGCAGTGCTTTCACGCTGGCGCATGAGCTGGGGCATTGCGGACACTTTATGCTGGCGACAAGAGAGCAAAGCTTTACGAACTCTCGTCCATCGCTATACTTTATCGAAGCGCCTTCCACACTCAATGAGCTTTTGCTCGCGCAGCACATCGTGGAGCAATCCGACGATCCTCGTCTGAAGCGTTGGATCATTTTGCAATTGATGAATACGTATTACCACAACTTTGTCACGCATCTGTTAGAAGCGAGAATGCAACGAAAAGTGTACGAGGCAGCGCAAAAAGACGTACCTTTGACTGCCAAACAGCTCTCCGAATGGAAAGGGCAAGTGCTCGCAGACTTCTGGGGTGATGACGTTGATCTGGATGCGGCAGCGAGTCTTACATGGATGCGCCAACCACACTATTACATGGGGCTGTATCCGTACACATACGCAGCTGGTTTGACCGCTTCTACAGCAATGGCAGCGAGCATCAAGCAAGAGGGACAGCCTGCTGTTGATCGTTGGATCGAGGTGCTCAAGGCTGGGGGAACACTAACGCCGCTGGAACTGATGAAAAAAGCTGGCGTGGATATGTCAGATCCGCAGCCAATCCGCGAGGCTGTCGCATACGTGGGCAGTCTGGTTGACGAGCTGGAAAGACTGTTCTAACCTGATAAAAGAAGAAAAGGCTTGTGATCGCAAGGAGTCACAAGCCTTTTGATTTGATCAAGGAAGAAGGAGTAGTCATCATGACCGAATTTACGCAGCGCGCACTAAACATTATTGCCGGGATTCCATCGGGCCATGTCATGACGTACGGGCAAATTGCTGCGTTGGCCGGGAGTCCAAGGGCTGCCAGACAAATCGTTCGCATCCTTCATTCCATGTCTAAAAAGCACAAGCTTCCTTGGCATCGGGTCATCAACGCCCAAGGAAAGATCGGATTGCAAGATTTGGATTCGTTCACGCTGCAAAAAATGGCGTTGGAAAGCGAAGGGATAGTCGTGTCAGCAGCAGGAGAAATAGAGTTGGAGCGATATCAGATTCACCCACATGTAGTGGATGAGCCGGTATTCTAGTATCCGACCTCTACCGAAGCAATGACGATATAGGCAAGGTCGTTCTTGTCCTCTTTTTCAGCGATCACGACTCCACTGCTCGTCAGCATGCCGCCATCGACGATTTCGAAGGAGACTTCCCCGTAAGGCAATGCTTTACGAACCGTTTCCAAGTCGAGCTTGTCCTTGTCAGCAGGAACGGCAAGTCTCACATTTACTTTCATGTTATGGATATCGTTTCCTGGCAGGACAGAACGCAGTCCAGGCATCGAATTATGATGGATGGCATTTTGAACAGCGCGGACTGAGGCTTTGGTGACGTTTTGTCCATGCATGTCGATTCCCATTCCTATTTCAATAAACATTACTTTTTCCATTGGCTTGTTCACTCCTGTTTCATTCTACTTTTCTACCATCTTATCTTACCACGAAAAGGAATGGTTTTTTCTCTCATCTGTATTGTGTTTATCGTCAAGACATGTCATCATAACATGTTGGTATCTATGCTTGACGATTCTTTTCATTATTGGAGGCAGGTCACAATTGGAACGTTATCCTTTTGCCTACGATCCGTCCCAGCCGTTCATCTCTCAGGTGAGTGATTGGGTAGCGGACGTTTTTTATGAAGTATTGCCTGAGGCTGGATTCGAGGTGCGTGATGAGCAAATCTACATGGCCTTTCAGCTTGAACGGGCTTTTATAGAAAAGCAAACGATTTTTGCAGAGGCGGGAGTAGGCACGGGAAAAACATTGGCTTACTTGCTGTACGCCATCTGCTATGCACGATATACCAGAAAGCCCGCCATCATTGCCTGTGCGAATGAGTCGTTAATTGAGCAGCTCGTAAAACCCGAAGGCGATATTGCCAAACTCGCTCGTCATCTCAACCTGACGATTGACGCGAGACTCGGAAAATCTCCGGACCAATATCTCTGTTTACGCAAGCTGGATGAGGCGAGATTCCAGCCTGAGACAGGGGAAGCCTTCCAGCATATTTATCAAGAGCTGCCTTCCTTTGTTCATACACATGAGGCCTTGCAGTCGTTTTATCAGTATGGCGATCGCAGCACATATCCTGACCTGGATGATCAAGAATGGGCGCAGATGAATTGGGATACTTTTCAGGATTGCTTTGTGTGTGACAGACAGCACCGCTGTGGGCAGACCCTATCGAGAAATCATTACCGTCAGTCAGCCGATTTGATCATTTGCTCCCATGACTTTTATATGGAGCATGTGTGGACCTATGAGATCCGCAAGCGCGGAGGTCAGCTGCCGTTGCTGCCACCGCATAGCTCGGTCATTTTTGACGAGGGTCATCTGTTGGAGCCTGCTGCCCAAAAAGCATTGACGTACAAGCTGAATCACTCCGTGTTCGAAGAAACGATTACGCGTGTCTTGAAGGGTGAGATCAGGGAAGAACTCGCCATTGCCATTGAAGAAGCGATTGCTCAGAGCGAGGAGATGTTCTCCCGATTGAACGAAGAGAGCAAGGCTGTGATGGGCTCCAACCGCAAGGAAATTCACTTCCATCCGGAACTCATTGCAGTCATCCACCGTTTTACGAGTCTCGTCAGTTGGATTGAAGAAGAGCTGGCGTTAGAGGGTGGTCTTTATACGTTGGACGAGTTCCAGCTGCGAATTGTCGAAGAGCATTTGGAAATGATGCAGCTAGCACTGGGACTTTTCCAAGATCCGGATCACGTCATTTCCTGGATGAGTGAAGAGATTACAGGGCCAACCTTGGTCGTCATGCCAAAAAAGGTGCAGGAAGTACTGGAAGAGCGCGTATTCTCACAAAAGATGCCGATTGTCTTTTCGTCAGCGACTCTATCTGTTGATGGAACGTTTAGGTATGTGGCGGACAGCTTGGGCATTGAGCAATATCTGTCTTTCTCGGTGGTTTCCCCGTACGAGTACGACAAGCAAATGGAGGTTTACGTACCGACACTTTCTGTGACTGACTCATTTGCGGAAAAAATGAGACAGGCTACCCAATTGCTGCAAAAATCAGCGGGTAGTGCGCTTCTGTTATTTTCCTCCATGGAGGAATTACAGCAATTCAAGGCCGCCATCAAAAACGAGCCTGCCTGTACGGCTCTGCGCTTCTTGTTTGAAGGAGATGCGGAAATCAGCCATCTGATCTCTCAGTTCCAAAACGACGAGAAAAGCAGCCTCTGTGCGGTGAGTTTGTGGGAAGGGTTAGATGTTCCGGGGCCTTCGTTGTCCAATGTGATCATTTGGTCACTGCCATTCCCGCCGAATGATCCGGTGTTTACAGCAAAACGAAAAAGTGCAGCGAATCCTTTCGACGAGGTAGATATGCCTTACATGCTGCTGAGACTGCGTCAAGGCATCGGGCGTTTGATCCGTTCGAGAGAGGATAGTGGTTTGGTATCGATCTTGAGTCCGCAATTGAGCCAAAGTAACCAGCTGAGACAACAAGTACAGGATGTTTTCCCAGATGGGGTAGAGTGGAAAACGTCTTTGGACGGTGTATTGGCGTAATGAAAAAGCAGGAGCCTACGTGGCTTCCTGCTTTTTCTATGGTTATTCCGGCATGTTGCCGACAGTAGGGTCGACGACGAAATCCGGCTTGAAGCCTTCATATTTTACTTCGGATACCATCCCTTGCGCGGCATGGCCCAAATCGTGGCAGTGGAACATCCAATCACCAGGATTGTCAGCCTCGAAGGCGACTTCATAAGATTCACCCGGCAAAATGTTCAGCGTATCTTTGACCAGAGGGGAGCCTGAGATAGGCTGTCCGTTTTTGCTTAATACTTGGAAGAAATGTCCGTGCAAATGCATCGGGTGGATATCTTTTGGTGATTTGTTCACCATCGTGACTTTGACGAGATTGCCTTTTTTGACGTTGAGCGGAGGGACATCCGGGAACGTTTTGCCATTGATGGTAAAGGCCATTTTTCCATCTGCCGTTTCCGTGTTCAAATCCATTTGATACGTGATGTCATACTTCTGCTCCAGCGTAAAGTTGCTTTTTGCAGCTTCGCCGTATTTCGTGATGTCTATCGTTGGCATATCGCCAGCTTCGGATTTGGCTGCTTTTGTTTCTGAGCCTTCGTAGATGATAGGCACGACAAGGGACTTGGCGCCTGGATTTGTGCTGCGCTCCTCTAATAACCATTTGCCAGGATTATTTGCGACAAATTCGAGATCATATCGTTCTCCTGGCCCGATATTGAGGAGCTGGCCTCCTACAAGGGGCGGATTATTGATAGGCTGCCCGTCTGTTGCTACGATTTTAAATTCATGACCTTGCAGGTTCAGCTTGTGGTTCAAGTATCCGGCATTGATCAGGCGGATTCTGACTTTCTCACCTTGTTTAACAGATAGCGGCTGGATTGCCGGGCCTGTTTTTCCGTTCACCGAAAAAATCGTATACATCAACGGCATCATCTCAGCGTCACTCATGGGCATCTCCATACTGGCCATGTTGTGACCGCCAGAGGACGAGCTATTGGAAGAAGGGGCACTCATGCCATGGTTCATGCCACTTCCGTGCATTTCCGCCATGCTATCGTCCTGCATCCATTCATCCAGAACGAGGGTAAAGTCCTTATCAGCTGGCTCTGGTGTAGCCGGTTCTACCACAAGTGAACCATACAAGCCTTTGTCTACCTGCTTGGCGCTGTTTTGATGCGAGTGGTACCAGTATGTCCCGGCAACATCCACCTTGAATTTGTAGGTGAAGCTTTCGTTTGGTCTTACGGCATTTTGGGTCACACCAGGAATTCCGTCCATGTTATTCGGGACGGGTAAGCCATGCCAGTGAATGGTGACTGGCTCGGGCAATTCGTTTTTCAACGTCACACTGATGGTTTCCCCTTGTTTGACACGAAGCTGTGGACCTGGAACGGTTCCATTGTACGTCCATGCGTTTTTCATGGTCTTGTCATCGAGGTGGAGCCTATTTTCTTTTGCCGTGAGGGTAAATGTATTGCCTGTAAGCACCTCCATCGACGAGTCGCTGTAAGCAGAAATCTGCTGCGATTGCGTTTCTGCTGGTGTTTGGGGGGAAGAATTCATGTTGTGTCCATTATGATCCATTGTGGTATTGCCAGTGGAGCAGGCGGATAACAGCAAAACGCCACCTAGAATCAAGGGATAAGCCCATGGGCGTATTTTCCGTTTGTTCATGTGCACTTTTTCCTCCTTTGAGCTGTTGGAGAAAGCGTACCAAACGATTGTGTAGAAAACATGAAGACGGGATGTATGACACTTCTGTTACGCATTGTGCAAAAATGGGAAGTCAGTGTGGACAAATGCTATAATGGAGTATCGTACATATAAGTAATCAGTAGAATCGGACAGGGATGGTGTTCACGTTTGGGTAACGTAGATTTTGCGAGCTTGCCTTGGAATGTTTTTTGGGTTGGAGTCGCTTATTTTTTGGTCACAGGAGTCTTTTTCTGTCTTGGATTTATGCGATTGCTTTCCGAACGGGTGAAAAGTGGCATCGTATGCATGGTGATTGCGGTAGTCAGCGGTGGTTTCTTCTTGAATTATTTGTTTACTCATCACATTTAAATTTGGATAATCAAGCGGAAATCCTCGTCGGTGCTGGTAATCGATGGGGATTTTATTTTTGTCTTGTGTTTCCCGTTTCGATTGGCGAAAATGGTAGTGATAGGGGAATAATCGGATTGATGTCGCTTTCCTTCGGGGGATACCGATTCCAAAGCAACGATTCCTCACAAATTGGAAGACAGTATACATACAAGCTTTTGGATTTGGCATTACATCAAGCAGAAACTTATTGGCTCAAAGGTTAATCAACAAATGACAATCAGGAATGTCAATACAACTCGCAAAAAATTACGAACTGATGCAGGCTGTTGATCAGTAAATCTTTTGTGACAAGTAAACACGTTGCATTTTGCATCTGACAGTGGTGGTCTGCGATGATCTACAATCGTGAAGCTGATGGGGGGAAAGTATACCAGCAGCTTCTTTTTTTGTTCCGCGTTTCTACCGGGAAAAAACATGGTCAGAATGTAAACAGTTTGTAACGAGTTATCCCCCGAAATCGTCATATAATCAGGTTACAAACAACTATTCAGCAAGAGTCTAACGTAAGACAAGGACCGGGTAATTTCCTTGTGAGACCATCCACTATAAGGAAGGTGTGATGCATATATAAGGGAGTAAGTGAACAAAAAACAACGAGATAGTGAGTAGTTCATCACATCCTGAATACGGGCAACGATGATGGGAAGAATTCATTTTCCATAAAGATAATGAACGAGACCAAACCCCGTTTTCTCACGATTCCAGAAACAGGGGTTTTGCATTCATAGAGCACGCAATTCCCGATGTGTAATGACTGCCCCCAACAACAAATGATGAAAACAGAACGGAAGTAAAAGGGGAGAATGCAGATGTTTTGCATGGCGAGCACGAAGAATCACCATAAAAAAACGAAAAGGACGATGGGTACGAAAAGAATTAATAATCAGAACGAATTAATCACTCGCCAACATGCAACGATAGGAGGCCACCAGCATGCCTGAACCGATCAAAGCTGTAAGCAGCCGATACATGGCTGGGATCGACGGGCTTCGTGCGCTGGCGGTACTCGCAGTCATTATTTATCACTTGAATTACGACTGGGCACCCGGGGGATTGTTGGGTGTCGGTATTTTCTTCGTTTTATCGGGATATTTAATTACAGATTTATTAATTGCAGAATGGAATCGAAATGGCAGACTTGACATGAAAGACTTTTGGTTGCGCCGTGCCAGAAGACTGCTCCCAGCGCTTTTCCTCATGCTGTTTGTGGTGATGGCAGGGGTGGCTTTCTTTTCGCCAGCCCAATTGGAAACCATCCGCGGAGATGTTGGAGCAGCAGTTCTGTACGTGAGCAACTGGTGGCTGGTCTTTCATGACGTATCTTATTTTGAAAAATTCGGTCCGCCTTCACCACTAGGCCATCTGTGGTCATTGGCAGTAGAAGAACAGTTTTATGTCATTTGGCCGCTGGTACTCGCTCTGGGACTTCGTTTCCTGAAGCGGAGGGGGCCAATCATGATCATTACTTTGGTGCTGGCTGGACTATCCGCCATCTCCATGGCCGTTATGTATGAGCCAGGTCTTGATCCGAGTCGTGTTTATTACGGAACGGACACACGGGTATTCGGGTTGCTGATCGGTGCCGCACTCGCCATGATGTGGCCGAGTCGCTTGCTTACGACGAACATTTCACAAAAAGCACGAATGACACTTGATCTAAGCGGTCTCTTGAGCTTAGGAATTCTTTTGTACAGCATTTGGAACACGAATCAGTATGATGATTATTTGTACGAGGGCGGGCTAGTCCTCTTGTCTGTTGTCAGTGCCGTGCTGGTCGCAGTTCTCGCACATCCGGCAAGCAGCTTGGCGAAATGGATGGGCTGCAAGCCATTGCGTTGGATCGGGGTTCGATCCTACGGTATTTATTTGTGGCACTACCCTGTTATCGTTTGGACGAATCCGTTTTTAGCAGAAAGGGAGTGGATGGCGGTACCTGGAGCGGTTTTACAGCTCCTCGCAAGCATTTTGCTGGCATCCTTGTCATTTAAATACCTCGAAGAGCCTATTCGCTACGGTGCATTAGGCAGAATCTGGCATCGTTCCAATAAGGCTGGGCAGAAAACAAAACGGTTAAACCGTGTATTGGCAACTGGGTGCGCGATCGCTCTATGTGTCACGTATTATGGGGTCGCTTCGCTCACTTCAGATGCGACCGCTGGAAATGTGACGCAGCCAACACAAACGATCACCGAGACAAAGGTCCCCGACAAGCCACATGGTCCTGAGGTGCCAATCGTAGAGAAGAAACCGGAAACGGCTCAAAAACCAGCTACTCCACCAACAAAGCCGAAAAACGAGCAGAAACCAAATAACAACGCACAAAAGCAGAAGCCAGTGGAGAAGCAGAAAGATTCGAATGCTTCCAAACAGCCTGACCCAAAACAGGAACCGATCAAAGCGATAGGCTCCGGTAAAGGGATCACTGTGATTGGTGACTCTGTCATGCTCGATGTGGCTCCTTATCTGGAGAAGCTATTGCCAGGAATCGTGGTGGATGCCAAAATCGGAAGGCAAATGTCGAAGGCTCCTGAAGTAATTGCACAGCTCAAGGCAAAAGGCCAATTGGGAAATCGCGTCGTGATTGAACTAGGCTCGAACGGCGCATTTAGTAAAGGCCAGCTCGATAAGCTACTGCAATCGCTGGATGGCGTAGAACAAATCATTCTCGTCAACTCTCGCGTACCTAAACCGTGGGAAAGTGTCGTGAATAAGATGCTGGCGGAAACTGCTACAGCCCATCCGCATGTCGTTCTTGTGGATTGGTATGCGGCAAGTGAAGGGCAAAGCTCTTACTTTTACGAAGACGGTGTTCACCCGAATAAGGAAGGCTCGCAAAAATACGCGGCACTCGTGGCGAGTGCAATCGCGCCAACGGAGCCAGAGAAGAAGCCGGAAGTGAAAGAGGAAGAGAAAGCGGCAGAGTCAGCAGCAGAAGAGGTAGGGCAGATGGAAGGGGCATTAGAGGCAACTGAGGAAACCCCTATGGAAGAAATGGTACAATAATACCAGAACAATCGTTGACTGAAACAAAGCAAGGAAAGACCAGTGAACCAAGTCGTTCGCTGGTCTTTTTATGTGACAGTGTGTACAACCAAACATAATTTCCATCAAACTATAGCAGATCAGCTCATGGACTTTTTTCGCACTCTCCTGTACGATAGCTAACGGAAGAATAATGCATCGGGTGAAAGAAGGAACAATCATGATTCGGTCGTACTTGCTGTTGCTTTTTTGTGTAACGCTGTGGGGCAGTAATTTTGTATTCGGAAGTATGCTAGTTAAAGAGTTTCCGCCGCTGTTTTTAGCAGATGTACGCTTGCTTTTCACATCTATGTTTCTGATCATTTACGCGTGGCTGACCAAAAAATTCGTAAAAATCACTGCTCGTGAGCTAGGACTTCTTGTCTTACTCGGATTGATCGGGACGCTTGCGAATCAAACGGCGTATTTCAACGGGCTCTTGACGACAGACGCTACAACGGCAGCGTTGATTCTTTCCATGTCGCCGATTGTTACCGCAGTGCTGGCCTCTTTGTTTTTGAAGGAACAGTTTACCTTACGTATGAAGATTGGATCTGGCTTGGCTCTCTTGGGAACATTCTTCGTAGTCGGTATTGGAGCAGGACTCTCCATTTCCAAGGGCGTCTTTCTCATTGTGATTGCCATGGTCACATTCTCGTCTTCCATGATCATCATTCGCAAACTGACGCAAACCATGCAGCCGTTTATTGCCACCGTTTACTCGACAACGGTTGGCACTTTGTTTTTGACTCCAGCGGCGCTGTTGACGATCGAGCCTGGGGCGCAGATCAGCCATGAAGTGTGGGCATGGGCGATGCTCATTTTGACTGCGATCCTCATGCAAGGAATATGTGGAATCGTCTGGAATCAACAATTAAAAGTGGTAGGGACGGGCAAAGCAGCTATTTTTCTTAACTTGCAGCCCTTTGTAGCGATGCTGGTCGGGTTCTTACTGCTTGGTTCCCAGGTGACATCGATTCAAGTGGGAGGCTCCTTGTTGATTGTCGTGGGTGTGATTGTTGCCAGTGTTCAAAAGAAACAATCTGTTCAGCCATCGAAGACGGTATAAGGCATGCTGCTTGTAAAAGGTCAAAAGGAAAGCGTAGGCTTCGATTCGGGAGTAAGAATTGCCCGAATCAATGCTTACGCTTTTTTATCCAATACAGCCTACATTTCGAAAGCTTTTCGTAATTGTGCCGACATTTCATCCAGCGATTCCTGAGCTTGCTTGATAAACGTATGGAATCCAGTGTAGGAATGGATCATGCCTTGTTCATTGCGATAGATGACATCTACACCGCTCTCACGTAGCTTGTCTGCATACGCTTTTCCGCCATCCCGCAAAGGGTCGTATTCGGCTGTAATCACCATGGCAGGGGGCAAACCAGAGAGGTCGGCTCCGTTGATCGGATCAAGATATGGATTTTGTCGATCGGTAGTCGGAGGTATATAGTGACCGAGGAACCAATCCAACAATTTCACATCCAGCAAATAGCCACTCGCATTCTCCTGCATGGATGGATAGAGATCGGTGTCCACAATTCCTACGGCTGGATTTATTAATAATTGAAAAACGATAGACGGGGCCTGTCGTTCTTTCGCCATGAGACTCACTACTGCTGCAAAATTAGCCCCGGCGCTATCTCCGCCTACTGCTATCCGCGATGGGTCAATGCCAAACTGATCAGCATGGTTTGAAATATAGAGGAGAGAGCCATAGGCATCTTCCAATCCTTCAGGAAAAGGATGTTCAGGGGCGAGCCGATAATCGATAGAAATGACCACACATTTTGCGTTATTTGCGATGTTGCGACATACCGAGTCTACCGTTTCAAGATTGCCGATCACGAATCCGCCTCCATGATAGTACACGAGTGCAGGGAAGGGGGCATGACCTTCTGGTGTGTATATGCGAATCGGAATAGAACGTTCTTCTAAGGGAAGCGAAAGATTCTCTACCTTTTTTACCTGTTCACGTTCCACGCCTGAATCTCGATTTTGATCAGTCGCCATTCGCATCATCTGTGGTGTCAATTGGTTGAAATCAACATCATTGCGTGAGCGGTTTAAAACGTCTAATATCTGTTGAATCTGTGGATGAACTGGCATGTGTATGACCCCCAATTCGAATGATATTTGGATCGCTTACAGAAACAGCTCAAGAAAAAAGCGCAAGCAAGATTCCACAAAAGAAATTTTCTGGAAATTACTAGCTTACGCCTTTTTCATGGAGAAACAATTAAGTGGTTTGTGGGGAGGGGAGTATACGATAAATCTTCCGTGGGCGCCCTCGGTTCGTCGGCGTTTCTTCCCCAATGAGCTCGATGATGTTGTGCTCTGCTAAATCACTTAGTATTCTTCGCGCATTGCGAGGGGTCATGCCCATCCATTCTGCGATCATCGAAGCGCTGATATATTTTTGCCCCAGCGCTTTTTGGACGGAAATGATTTTGTTAAACGTCGTAATGCTGACACCGGCTTTTTTCAGATTTTCGCTGATTTCTTTGTCCTGTGTCCAATATTCGTAGCTGATGCTGTTCGTTTGACGCAGTGGTCCTTCAATCGAACCGTCATGGTCGACAAGAATGGCGGCATCTCTATGGTTTTTGGCATGGCCGAGAGCGAGCTGTGCATTGCGCTCAGCAGACAATGCTGTTACACCAAAGCCGATTCCCATATTGGCATGTGAATTGGTGAGTAGCCTGATTTTTTCCAAAAGGATCGTGGGGTGAAATTCTGGATTTTCTTCGAATGACCCCCGGGTGGAAAAAATGATGAACTTGGAATTGCCAACGGCGACGAAGCTGCCTGATATCGACTCCGTGTAATCCAGCACTAGCTCTTGTAGCTTCAGGTCGAGGCGGCGTAGTTCGTAGGCGTTTGCAGGTTCGTTCACAAGCCTTTCTACGTCGGTTACTTCAATCAATTGAACAGCAATTTGGGACCGCTTGAAGTGGAGGGTCTCTCCCTCTTGCAAAATCTGCTTGAAAATCTCTCGAAATATGAAGCGCGTGAAGCCCATTCGGTATACTCTGATTCCTTGTCGTTTTAATTCTTCGGTGACGAATAGCGTTCCCGTGACACAAGCGTCTACCTTGCCTTCCTGGATAAGGCGGGTGTGATAAGCTACCAATTCAGATCTCATTCTAAATTCTTTATACGGCTTTAGGTATGGATTCTCACAGTGCAGGCCCAATTCCTCTAAAGTCTCAAGAAAATGCGCTTCCGAAATGGTATCGAAGCTCACGCGATCTAAAGAAAAACCATCGCGGTATACCAATTCGAGCAATACTTTGGTCAGGACACTTGAATTGACTTGCGGATAAAAGGCTTTTTTCTTGCCAATATGCGCTTTTGCCATCGAGTAGGGGGCGACTCCAGAGAAGAACCAGAGGTCTGTTTCCATATCATTTTCGGCTACATAGGTAGGTACTTGTTCCACTCCTTGATAAATAAAGGAGGTGAGCAGGATGTGATCGGAAAACTCACGTCCTACAGCTACCATTGCATCTACTGAATCTTTTGGACCGACTATGCCAACTTTTATCATCAAAATGTCCTCCAAAGCCATCCTTTTTTCGGCATTTTAGTATGCCAGTCTTTCTTATATATATAGAATATAACCCATCGGATGGGCAAGCGAGCTGTAGCGACCACGAAGTTTTAAATAGGGATGTTTTAGGGAAAAATTCCGTATTAATGTTTGTATATTTGACAACTTTCGGCAAATTCCTTTTCGAATCGATGCAAAAAATAAAAAAATCAGAATTGACATTAAATAAATACGGCACTATATTGTTGAATTAAGGAATGTTTTAGGTCAATTTCCGTTAAAGGTATCTCAAAAGGAGGGTGCGTTGAATTTTCTTAATCTTTTTGCAAGTCTGGACTAGGGGGGCTCGTATAGATGTCGCGTTATTTACTTAAAAGAATTCTGATGATGGTACTCACCTTGTGGATTATTGTAACGCTGACTTTTAGCCTGATGCACATGATCCCTGGTGATCCATTCGCGTCGGAGTCAGATCAGTTGCCCGAGCAAATTTTGTTGAATCTGCGTGCGAAATACAATTTGGATGAACCGCTGCCGATGCAGTATTTACTTTATCTAAAAAGCTTGGTCATGCTCGATTTAGGACCTTCTATTAAGTCGGAGACACGCGGTGTCAATGATATGATCAAAGATGGCTTCGGAGCATCTGCACTGATCGGTTTGCAAGCGATAGCGGTTGCCCTTTTTTTCGGACTTATATTCGGAACAATTGCGGCATTAAACCGAAATACATGGATTGATTATACGGCAATGGTCATGGCCGTATTAGGCATTGCTGTACCGAGCTTTATCATGGCGCCATTGCTCATTAATTACTTGGCAATCAAATGGCCGTTATTCCCAGTAGCGACGCTCACCAGCTGGAAACACTCGGTTCTGCCTTCACTCGCACTTGCTTTTGGACCATTAGCTATCATTACACGCTATATGCGGACGAGCATGATTGACGTGATGAACCAGAATTACATACGGACCGCTGAGGCAAAAGGAATTCCGACTTTTCTGATAGTGATCAAGCATGGAATCCGTAACGCGATTTTGCCGATCGTCACGTTTATGGGACCGCTTATCGCGAGTTTGTTAACGGGAACGTTCGTCGTCGAAAAGATTTTTGCGGTACCGGGGATCGGCAAGTACTTCGTCGATGGCATTTTCAATCGGGATTATCCCGTTATTCTAGGAACGACAGTATTCTACAGTGCCATCTTGGTGCTCATTATCTTCTTGATTGATCTGGCCTATATGTTCATCGATCCACGAATCAAACTATCGAGTAGGGGGAGGTAGCCAATGGCGGTAGATCAATCAGTAAATGAGTTATTTCGACCTAGAGCTCAAAAAGCAGATGGACAGATCGCCCAGATGCGACCGAGCCTGACTCATTTTCAACAAGTAACGAGAAAGATTGTCAGAAACAAGCTGGCAATGGTGGGTTTGACCCTGATTGTTTTGCTGATTGCCATGGCAATAATTGGCCCCCATCTCGTTCCGTACAGCTATTCCGACCAGAGTCTCTTGAATGCGAATCAGGAAATTTCGGGTGAGCATTGGTTCGGAACAGATGAGCTGGGTCGCGACATGTTTTCACGAACATGGTACGGAGCGCGGATTTCACTGATTATCGGAATATCCGCAGCGTTAATTGACTTGGTCATCGGAGTGACTGTCGGCGGTATTGCTGGATACATGGCCGGTCGAGGCAAAAAGGGAGACCGAATCGATACAATTATCATGCGATTGATCGAGGTATTGTACGGACTGCCGTACCTGCTCGTGGTGATCATGCTGATGGTTGTCATGGAGCCTGGAATTGTTACGATCATCATCGCGTTGTCCGCAACCGGTTGGGTAGGGATGGCTCGTCTCGTTCGGGGACAAATCCTGCAATTGAAGAACCAGGAGTTCATTATGGCTGCGCAAGTGCTGGGTGCCAAATTTCCTCGCATTCTGTTGCGCCACCTGATTCCGAACACGATCGGAGTCATCATTGTGAACTTGACGTTTACCATTCCTTCGGCGATATTTGCAGAATCTTTCCTCAGCTTTTTGGGATTGGGTGTGCAAGCGCCAATCGCTAGCTGGGGCACGATGACTAACGATGCACTCGGCGTTATTTTGACAGGGGATTGGTGGAGACTCTTCTTCCCGGCCCTGATGATTTCCTTGACGATGTTTGCCTTCAACGTCTTCGGTGATGGCTTGCAGGACGCATTAGACCCAAGAATTCGCGAGTAACCTCGCCACGAAGATAGGAGGATCAGACATGGCGGATCATTTGCTACAAGTAGAAAACCTCCGCGTACATTTTAAAACGTACGGTGGAGAGGTACAGGCTGTACGGGGAGTTACCTTTCATGTTGATCGTGGCGAGACGCTTGCGGTAGTAGGAGAGAGCGGCTGTGGGAAGAGTGTAACCGCCCAAGCGATCATGGGCTTGATCCCGAACCCGCCGGGAAGAATCGTGGATGGTCAGATTCGTTTTGACGGTAAAGTCATCACGGGGATGAGCAAGAAGGAATTGCTTTCGGTTCGTGGAGCTGAGATTGGGATGGTCTTCCAGGACCCGATGACAGCACTGAACCCGACGATGAAGGTCGGCGCCCAGATCGTCGAGGGATTTGTTCGTACCCATCAGGTCAGCAAAGAAGAGGCGCGTAAAAAAGCGATGGAGATGCTTCGACTGGTCGGTATCCCCGATCCGGAAAAACGGGTGGATCAATACCCGCATGAATTTTCCGGGGGAATGCGGCAACGTGTCGTCATCGCGATTGCACTCGCCAATAATCCAAAGCTCGTCATTGCAGATGAACCGACGACAGCACTGGATGTAACGATTCAAGCACAAATCTTGGACTTGCTCCGAGAATTGCAGGAGCGTCAGCAGCTCTCCATCGTGATGATTACACATGACTTGGGTGTCGTAGCCGAAATCGCGCACCGGGCTGTGGTTATGTATGCAGGAATTGTTGTGGAATCAGGCAAGGTAGAGGATATTTTCGCAAATCCGAAGCATCCGTACACATGGGGCTTGATGCGCTCTCTGCCGCGGATCGATGGTGTGGAAAAGGAACGACTGGTACCGATTGAGGGAACGCCGCCAGATTTATTCCACCCGCCAAAAGGTTGTCCGTTCGCTCCGCGTTGTCAGTTTGCGATGGAAATATGCGAGCAGCAAATGCCAGACGCTTCCACATTCACCGAGGCTCACGAAGCAGCATGTTGGCTACATGATCCACGGGCACCGAAGCTGGAAGAATTGGTGGCAGCAGGGAGGCAGACGTAGATGAGCCAAGCGTTGGTTGAAGTCAAAAATTTAAAAAAGCATTTTGAGATCGGCAATGGGATTACGCTAAAGGCAGTCGACGGCGTGACCTTCACCATTAATCGCGGCGAGACGCTCGGGCTTGTCGGAGAGAGTGGCTGTGGTAAGTCGACCTTGGGCAGAACGATGATTCGCCTCTATGAAAATACAGATGGAGAAGTTTTGTTCAAAGGTAAAAATGCACATCGTCTAAAAGGGAAAGATGCAGAGCAGTTCCACCGCGACGTCCAAATGATTTTTCAAGACCCGCAAGCAAGTCTGAATCCGCGTATGACCGTCATGGACATTATTGCGGAGGGTTTGGATATTCACGGCTTGTCCCGTGGTGCAAGAGCGGATCGGGTCAAAGAATTGCTGGAGCTGGTTGGTTTGTCTAAGGAGCATGCGAACCGATTTCCTCATGAATTCAGCGGAGGTCAAAGACAACGGATCGGGATTGCCCGAGCACTTGCGGTTGAACCAGAATTTATCATCGCGGATGAACCGATTTCGGCGCTTGATGTGTCGATTCAAGCACAGGTCGTGAATCTATTAGAAGACTTGCAGCAGGACAGGGGGCTGACTTACTTGTTTATCGCCCACGATCTGTCCATGGTGAAGCACATTTCCACTCGAATCGGAGTAATGTACCTCGGCAAAATGGTAGAAATGGCAAACAGCTTCGAGCTGTATGCAAAGCCACTTCATCCATATACACAAGCATTGCTGTCCTCGATTCCGATTCCTGATCCGACGATTAAGCGGGAGCGCATCATTTTGCAGGGCGATTTGCCGAGTCCTGCCAACGCTCCAAGCGGTTGTGTTTTCCGAACAAGATGCCCAAAGGCCATGGAGCAATGCGCGGCACAAATTCCTGAATGGCAGGAAGCCGCACCGAACCATTGGGTCGCTTGTCATCTCTATCAGTAGTTCGATTTTCTATCTTAAAATATAGGGGGAAACAACGTGAAGAAATTAGCTGCCTTTGTCCTGTCGCTCTCGCTCGTTATTCCGGCTCTGGCTGGTTGCGGCGGTAGTGGCGAGTCAACATCGAATGGAGGTACCACTACCCCAGGAGCTGCTGCCAAACAAGAAGTTGTGTTCAATGCCAAGTCTGAGCCACCAGACTTGAACCCGCTCACCTCGACTGATACCACGTCCTTCTGGATCATGGATCATTTGGGCGAAGGCTTGTACACCAAGGATAAGGACGGCAATCCGATCCTGGGACAAGCCAAGGAAGTGAAGCTGTCGGATGACAAGCTGAAGTATACATTCATTTTGCGCGATGATGTGAAATGGACCAACGGCGAGCCAGTGACAGCCGAGGATTATGCCTTTACGTACATGAAACACATTGATCCGGCAACTGCTTCGACTACGGCTTACCTGCTCTATTACATTAAAGGAGCAGAGGCATACAACAAGGGCACAGGAAAAGCAGAAGATGTAGGGATCAAGGCTGTGGATGCAAAAACGCTCGAAATCGAGCTGGTTGCACCTACATCATACTTTGACAAAATGCTGGCTACCCGTTACTGGCACCCGATCAACAAAAAGCAGGCGGAAGCCAATCCAAAATGGGCAGCAAATGCGGATACCTACATCTCCAACGGTGCTTACAAGCTTGTCTCGTGGAAGCATGACTCCGAGCTCGTGGTAGAAAAGAACGAGCATTATTGGAACAAAGCGGACGTAAAAATGGAGAAGATCACCTGGAAAATGGTGAATGACGCCACGACTGCTTATCAGATGTACAAGAGCGGTGAGCTCGACTTCAACAAAGAGATGCCGTCTGACATCCTCGCGCAAGAAAAATCGAGCCCAGATTTCAAATCCGTTCCTTACTACGGTACGTACATGTACATGTTTAACGTAACGAAAGAACCGTTTACGAATAAAAAGGTCCGCAAAGCTTTCGCCATGTCGCTCGACCGTAAAGCCCTGTCCGAAATGGTAAGCCAAGGTGGAGAGACACCAGCTTACTCCATGGTTCCGCGTGGAGCGATGCAACCAAACGGAAAAGACTTCCGCGAAGAGGGCGGCGACTACTTCAAAGAAGATTACGAAGCAGCGAAGAAGTTGCTGGCTGAAGGTATGCAAGAAGAAGGCTGGTCCACACTTCCAGAAGTTACTCTGATGTACAACACCGATGAAAGCCACAAAAAAATAGCGCAAGCGATCCAAGAAATGCTCAAGAAAAACTTGGGCGTAGAAGTGAAAATGACAAACCAAGAGTGGAAAGTGTATTTGGATACAACGAAACAAAAGAACTATCAAATGGGCCGTATGGGCTGGGTAGGTCAAATCAACGACCCTGCGTTTAATCTGGACTACTATTTGGGTGAAAGCCCGAACAACCGTACTGGTTGGGTAAACAAAGAGTATGATCAGTTGAATATGGCGGCAAAAGTTGAGCAAGATCCGAACAAGCGTATGGAATTGCTTCATCAGGCAGAAGCCGTTTTGATGGATGAAATGCCGTTCATGCCAGTCTACCACTACCAGCAAAACTATTTGGTGAAACCGAATTTAGAAGGTCTCACTTTCCCAGTCAACGCGTTCCCAAGTGCTCGCTGGGCAACAAAGAAATAGAAAAAAAGAGGAGATTCTCCTCTTTTTTCTCTTTACATACTCCAAGGTACATCTAGCAAAAGAGGAAAGGATGATTTCTCGTGATTTTGGACTATCTGCAAGTGAAATCCGCGTATCAATTGAAGGTGGTACCGCAGCGTAGAGAGATTACCTTTTTAACGAAACAGACAGGTATTGCGCAGTTGTGGCGCTGGAATGAAGATTCCAATCGCTCGGAGCAAGTGACCTTTTTGCCTGATCGTGTGGTAGCAGTTGACCACTCCCCGTGCGGAACGAAAACGATTGTGGGGATGGACAACAAGGGAGACGAGCGGCAACAGTTCTTTTTGCTAACGGAAAATGGTGCGGTTGTGAAGCCGCTGACAGATGCTCCCGATTACTTTCACTATTTGGGAGGCTGGTCTTTGTGTGGGCAAAAGATCGCGTGGTCCAGCAATCGTCGCAATCCGCGCAGCTTTGATATTTTTGTACAGGATATCGAGAGCGGTGCGTATGAGGAAGTCTTCCGCTATGATGGGCGCACAGATCCAATCGGCTGGCTGCCAGACGGGACAGGACTCATTTTCAGCGTACAGGAGACCAACATTGACAATTGCCTGTATGTGTTGAATCTGCAAACGAAGGAAGCACAAAAGCTCGCCATTTGCAGCAAACATGCGCGCTACCATTCCTTGGTACTGTCTAATGACGGCCAGACGGGATATCTCGTAACCGACCGCGATGAAAACACGAAAGCCTTGTGCCGCTTTTCACTGCATACAGGAGAGCTGAACAAACTGGTGCACGATGCGAAATGGGACATCGAGGAGGCCAAATTATCTCCGGATGAGAAGCGACTTGCCTTCACAATCAATGAAGGAGGCTACTCCGTTCTGGCTCTTTATTCTTTGACAGAGCAACGCTGGGAGCGGGTCGAGGAAGCACCACATGGAGTGATCTCTTCCTTGGCGTGGGTGAGTGATGATCAACTTGCCTATACACTGAAAAGTCCTACACTTCCAGGCGACATTTGGACGTATACCATTTCGGAGCAAATCAGCAGACGTGTGACGAACATTGGTCAATCCGATGCTCTGGAAGACAAACTCATCGAGCCGGAATTGTGCACCTTTCACTCATTTGATGGCTTGGAAGTACCGTATTTCCTCTATGCCAAAGATACATCTGAACATGGAGCGAAAAAACCAGTCGTCGTCTACGTCCATGGTGGGCCAGAGAGCCAAATTCGACCGGAATATCATCCTGTTTTTCAGTTTTTGGCGAACGAAGGCTTTACGGTGGTAGCACCGAATGTTCGCGGCAGTATGGGCTACGGTCGGGAATATGTCCAGCTCGATGATCGCCGCAAGCGGATGGATTCTGTAGCAGATTTAGCTTGGCTGGTCAAAGATTTAGGCAACCGCTCAAGTGTAGACCCGAATGCGATCGGCATCATGGGTCGCAGTTACGGAGGCTTCATGACACTGGCGGCACTCACGCATTACCCTGATCTGTGGGCCGCAGGTGTTGATATTGTGGGGATTTCCCACTTCAAAACCTTTCTGGAGAACACTGGGGCATGGAGACGGAGATTGCGTGAGGTGGAGTACGGCTTCCTTGGCGAAGACGATGACTTTTTTGAAGAAATTGCTCCTTTGAATCATTCCCATAAGATCACGGCTCCGCTTCTCGTATTCCACGGGCGCAATGATACCCGTGTTCCTGTCAGCGAAGCAGAACAGCTCGTAGCAGACATGAGAGGCAGGGAACAAGAAGTCGATTTGCACATTTTTGAAGATGAAGGCCACTTTACCGAAAAGCTGGACAATCACATCACGATGAATCAAAAAATTTCCCAGTTCTTTTTGGAGCAACTTGCATTCACCAATAAAATCGAGGAGTGATTAGCATGACGCAAGTAAAAAGAGGCATAACGGCTGAAGATTTGTATCAAATGCGGTACGCGAGCGATCCGCAGCTATCACCAGACGGAAAAACGCTTGCCTATGTGGAAAATCTCATCGATGAGTCCCACGCTTACCAAAATCACTTGATTTTACGCAAATTAGATGCAGATGATCCACAGCCATTGATGTCTGGCTCCCGCGACACTTTTCCGCGCTGGTCGCCGGATGGATCAAAGATTAGCTTTGTCTCGAATCGATCTGGAAAGCCACAGATTTGGCTGATCGATGCAAACGGAGGAGAAGCAAGGCAGCTCACGCGTTGCAAAAATGGCGTCAGCAATCCGACTTGGTCACCTGACGGCACATACATTGTCTTCTCGTCGATCCTGGATGAGGGTGAAACATTCGCAGATCTCGAGGGAACCGAGGGAAAAGAAAATACCAAAGCCATTCATGTCGGAAGAATGAAGTACAAATCCGATGATCTCGGGTTCATTTACGAGAAAAACAAGCAGCTGGCCATTGTTCATGTAGAAACAGGCGAGGTTACTCCACTCAGCGATGGCCCGTACAATCATACGATTGGGGCATGGTCGCCAGATGGAAAATGGCTCGCCGTTACGGCGAACCGAGCAGAAGACCCTGATTTTCAGCATAGCGTTGACGTTTTTCTCATCCCTTCTGAAGGGGGAGGATGGAAAAAGTTGACTAACAGCAAGGGGATTTTTTCCTATCCAACCTGGTCACATGATGGGAAGAAGCTAGCGTATATCGGGAGTGAATTGGACACACATTTGTATGCAGCACAGAAGCGCATCTGGGTATATGATTTGGAAAAGGGCGACTATACTTGCATCACAGCGGATTGGGACGTACAGGTTGGCGATTCCACCATCGGAGATATGCGCTCGCCAGGTCACCCGAATCCAGGGGCTGTATGGACAGCGGATGGAAGAGGCATGTATTTCATCGCCAGCGAACGAGGAAATTCTGGCATTTATCACGTAACGCTGGACGGACAAGTCACGAGTGTTGTAGCGGGCAACCGGAATATTTACGGCTTTTCGCTGCATGAAAACGAACAAACGGTGGTTGCTGCCATCAGTGATCCGTTTACGCCGGGCGACTTGTATCAAATAGGTCTGAAAGACGGCGAAGAAAAACGTGTAACAGCTGTGAACGAAGAGTTATTTGCGGGCATTGAGCTACCTGTTCCTGAAGAAATGGAGTTTGTTGCGAAGGATGGCTGGAAGCTGCACGGTTGGATGCTCAAGCCTGTCGGTTTTGAAGAAGGAAAAAAATATCCGATGGTTCTGCAAATTCATGGCGGGCCTCACTCCATGTACGGAAATACGTTTTTCCACGAGTTCCAGCTGCTCGCTGCAAAAGGCTACGCCGTACTCTATACGAATCCGAGAGGGAGCTTTGGCTACGGAGAGCGTTTTGTTCAGGCGTGCTGCGGAGACTATGGAGGGAACGATTACCGCGATTTGATGACGGCCGTGCAATATGCATGCGATCATTTCGATTTTGTCGATGAGGATCGCTTGGGTGTCGCAGGCGGCAGCTACGGTGGCTTCATGACGAACTGGATCGTCGGTAAAACTAATCGTTTTAAAGCAGGTGTAACCGATCGGAGTATTTGCAACTGGGTGAGCTTTTACGGTGTCAGCGATATCGGTTACTTCTTCACTGCCGAAGAGATTCAGGCAAATCCATTCTCGAATCCGGAAAAAATGTGGCAGCATTCACCGATTCGCTTGGTAGAGAACATCGAGACGCCACTCCTGATCATGCATGGGGAACATGACTACCGTTGCCCAATCGAACAGGCCGAGCAGCTTTTTGTAACATTGAAGCATCAAGGTAAGGCCCCGGTGTCATTTGTCCGTTTTCCGGGCGCCAGTCATGAACTATCCCGCAGTGGTGATCCTGAGCAACGCGTGTTGAGACTGCAATATACGACGGATTGGTTTGACAGCTATTTGGTTGCACACCAAAAAGAGAAAGTCGAATAAGCCATGTAAATGCCAATAGGAGGTGCCCGGTCTTGAACAAAGAACAAGTTATTGGTATCGTGCAAGAAAACTTGCCGCATGCAATCGAGAAGCTGAAGCAATATTTGCGTTTTCCTACCGTATCTGCACAGCATAAGGCCATCCCAGAGACGGTTGAATACATGGTCAAGATGATTCATGAGGTGGGCGGAGAGACAAAGGTGCTCGACAACCTTAGCGGCAATCCAGTTGTGTATGCGTTTTTTGCAGCTGGCACCGAGGGAGACGCCAGTAAAACGATCCTGTTTTACGATCACTATGATGTTCAACCACCAGAGCCGTTTCATGAGTGGAACACGGAGCCGTTTGACCCTACGATCATCGATGGAAAGCTGTATGCGCGTGGTGCTGCCGACAATAAAGGTGATCTCGTTGCGCGTCTGACGGCGATTCACATTTTGCAGCAGCAAGCGGGCGGTTTGCCTTGCAACATCAAGTTCCTGATCGAAGGAGAAGAAGAGATCGGCAGCCCGAATCTGGAGCCATATCTTCGAGAGTACAAGGATCTTTTCCAGGCGGATGCCTGCATTTGGGAATTCGGTGGAAAGGACGAAAATGAGCGAATCAGCATGGTTGCCGGAATTAAAGGAATGGCGTACCTTGAGCTGACATGCGTTGGGGCAGAGATCGACATGCACTCCTCTGTCGGTGCGTATGTAGACAATGCAGCATGGCGCTTGGTACAGGCATTGGCGACGATGAAAAATCAACAAAACGAGATTTTGGTCGAAGGCTTCTTCGATGGGATCGAGGAACCAACAGCGGATGAAAAGAAAGTCGTTTCCGAATTGCCGTTCAGTGAAGAGGCGACAGCAGCGCTATATGGTTTGAAACGCCCATTGATTACCGCAGCAAGCAACGTGGACCCACGAGAAGCCATGGTTTTCCACCCGACCATGACCATTTGTGGTCTGGACAGCGGCTATACAGGAGAGGGCGCGAAGACGGTACTGCCGAAAAGCGCGAAGGCCAAGTTGGATTGCCGCCTTGTCCCAGGACAAGATCCACAGCACATCATGAATTGCATCGAGAACCATTTGGAGAAGCATGGTTTTACGGATATTACCGTCACCATGATCAACGGACAAAAAGCGTACCGTTCCGATTTCCATCATCCGTTTGTTGCTCACGTACTGGATTCGGCTCGCGTCATTTACGAACATGAACCAGTGCTTTCTCCAAACGCGGCAGGCACGGGTCCGATGTATATTTTTGGTGAACAGCTGAAGCTTCCTGTTGTCAGTACAGGGGTAGGCTGGGTTGGTTGCAAAGTACATGCGCCGAACGAATCCATCCGTTTGAAAGACTTCGAGGAAGGGATTGCCCATATGGTTGTCATGCTCTCTGGTTTTGCCAAAGCGCTGTCAGAGTAGCGACATACGAGTGAAGAATCATGTAATTCTATAGCGAAAAGGGGACCTTTCATGTAAAAAGGTCTCCTTTCCTATTTGGAACCCTCTCGCAGCACTTCCGGAGTGGACTTTGCTTTCGCTAACCATGTACAATCGTAAATGATAATGTACATACATTTACAGGAGGCGAAATGCGTGAACAGCGATACACATCCATTCGAAATCGCAACCTTTGCAGGCGGGTGCTTCTGGTGCATGGTCAGTCCATTTGACAAGATGCCAGGCATTGAAAAAGTCGTCTCCGGCTATACAGGCGGTCATGTCGAAAACCCAACCTATGAACAGGTATGCTCTGATACGACAGGACACTATGAAGCGGTCCAAATCACATATGATCCGTCGCTCATCTCATACGAGGAATTGCTGCAAATGTTTTGGAGACAAATCGATCCGACTGACGCTGGTGGTCAATTCGGTGATCGCGGTCAATCGTATGCGCCAGCGATCTTCTATCATAATGAAGAACAAGAAAGACTTGCGTTGAAATCCAAGCAAGAGCTGGATGCGAGCGGTCGTTTCCAAAAGCCCATCGCAACGCTGATTTTGCCAGCCAAGCCGTTTTATCTGGCGGAGGAATATCATCAGGACTACTATAAGAAAAATTCGGTTCGCTACCAATACTACCGTGCGGCATCAGGAAGAGCGAAATTCACCAAGGAAGCATGGCGCGACCGTGCGAAGCAAGAAGACTTGAAAAAAATCTTGACCCCGCTCCAGTACGAGGTAACGCAAAATAACGGGACAGAACGCCCATTTACGAACGAATTCTGGGATCACAAGGAAGAGGGCATCTTCGTAGACATCGTCTCCAACGAGCCTTTGTTCAGCTCCTTGGACAAGTTCGATTCCGGTTGCGGGTGGCCATCCTTTACCAAGCCATTGCAAGAGGAAAACGTAACCGAGCACGTGGATTTGACACATAATATGATTCGTACAGAGGTTCGCAGCAAAGATGCAGATTCTCATCTCGGCCACGTTTTCGAGGACGGTCCTGGAGAAAATGGATTGCGCTACTGCATCAATTCAGCCGCATTGCGCTTCATTCCGAAGGATCGTTTGGAGGAAGAAGGCTTCGGGGAGTTTCAACGATTATTTGAAAAAGAATAGAGTGTGGACCGCTACTCTCTGGGAACATGGGAGAAGGGCGGTCTTTTTGCTAAACATACAACTAGGTGAACATCAGAGCATGCATGGAGGGTCCAATGTACACGCAGACAGCCTTTCACAGACTAATTGGACTGTTACTCGCAGCAATCATGGCTATAGCAGGCTGTTCTTTCGGTCAGGAGCCACCTCACAACAATCAAATCGTACCGACACCTCATAACGTTGCTGAGGGTGGGACGCTAATCATTGCACGTATGTCGGATGCGGCAAATCTCGATCCCCATTTTATTTTGACGATTAATGAGGCGAGTGTCGTCCAAGGAAAAGTGTATGAAGGACTCGTCAAACGAGATCGGAACATGAACATTCAGCCACAGTTGGCAACAGCATGGGAACAAATCGACGATCTTACTTGGGAGTTTACTCTCCGACAAGGTGTTGTTTTTCACGATGGGACTCCCTTTCATGCCCAGGCGGTCAAGAAAACATTTGATCGTGTATTAGATCCAGCGGTGGCTTCTCCTCGGGCAGCCATGTTCGAAAAAGTAAAGCAGGTAAGGGTCATCGATCCGTACAGAGTTCAATTCATCCTACATAAGCCATTTGCTCCGTTACTTTCTATTTTGGCCAGTCACGAGGGGAGCATCATCAGCCATACTGCGATCGATAAATACGGACGGGAGTTATCGCATCACCCGGTTGGTACTGGCCCTTATCAGTTCCAATCATGGGAGCCTGGCAGTCAAATTACGTTGAGCAAAAACCAGTTCTATTGGGGCGAGGCTGCTACGCTTGATCAAGTCATCTTCAAGGTTGTTCCCGATGATGCTGCTCGAATTGCGATGGTTGAGAATAGAGAAGCACATATTGCAGAGTCCATCCCTGTCATGGAGCTGGATCGGATTCAAGCGTCCAACCAGATGCTTGTGTACCGCAGTGATGCGCTTGGGACGGAGTTTATCGGGTTCAATGTAGCACGTCCACCACTGAATGATATCCGTGTGAGAAAAGCCATCAGTATGGCGATCGAGACGGGAGCGATCATTAAAGGGGTGTATAACAATGTGGGAACAAAGGCGAGCTCACCGATTGGACCGCATGTGTTCGGCTACAGTCCGACTGTGAAAAGCTACCCGTACGACATCAACCAAGCACGCCGTTTGCTCACAGAGGCGGGCTATCCAGATGGTTTTCCTATTCAAATGATTACCTACAACAGACGGGATCGAATCTTGGTTGCCCAAGTGATACGGTCGCAATTAAAAGGGATCGGCATCGACGCGGAGCTAAAAGTCGTCAGCTACGATGAGTTTGTCCGAACCATTGAGAAAACGAAGGATCATGAGATTTTTGTCAGTGGCTGGGCAAATGCAACCGGGGATGCCGACTACAATCAGTACAATTTATTCCATACATCGGGCGGCGGGGCTGGCAACAGTTTTCAATACAGCAATCCCGAGCTAGATCGACTCATCGAGGCTGGTCGTATCGAAACAGATCCTGCCAAAAGACTTGCCATCTACGAAAAAGCACAAGAAGTGGAGCTGCAAGATGCTTTGGTCGTGCCGATTCGCAATCTGGAGAATTTGGCTGTGATTAGCAATCATATTCAGGGCTTCTCCATCAGTCCAGCGGGTTACCTGAATATCGATCAGGTCGTGATTTCTCGATAAATGATGTAACGAAACGTCGGTCAATTATGTCATAATAGGTACGTACTTTTATACCTATATAATTGGATCAGCTCCAAAACGAAAGGAACGTTACAATGAGAAGTTTTCGACACCGACTTTTGCATCCGCTCGTACTCGTAACGGCAATGACATTTGTGTTGACTGGATGTAACAGTGCGGCTGCTCCACAAGAACCGCAGACACCACCATCCGTGGAGACACCAGCTCCTCCAAAGAAAGAAGAAGAGAAGCCAAAGGAGGAGACCACGCCTCCACCGGCTGAAACACCAAAGCAAGAACAACCGGAGCAACCCCAGAAAGCGAAGCCAACGGAAGCGAAGCCAGCAGAAAAGCCACCAGCGGGTCAGCCACCTGAGCTGTCGTTCCCGGACATCGAAGTCGTGGGTGAGCCTGAGAGTGTTGCTGTACTGGTGAACAAACAACGTAAGCTTCCAGAGAACTATCAGCCAAATGATTTAGTGTTTCCAAACGTTCCGTACCTGCTCCCGGAAAAGAGCGAGAAACGCAAAATGCGTAAAGAAGCAGGTGGTGCGCTTGAACAGTTATTTGCGGCAGCCCAGGCTGACGGTGTCCAGTTGGCTGGCGTATCTGCCTATCGCTCCCACGCCTACCAGAAAGCGCTGTTTAATCGCTATGTAAAAAAAGACGGCGTAGAGAAGGCGAGGACTTACAGTGCCGTTCCAGGGACGAGTGAGCATGAGACGGGACTCGCGATTGATGTCTCCGGTAAGGATGGCAAATGCGCTGCAACGAGTTGCTTTGCCGGAACCAAAGAAGCGAAGTGGCTGGATGAAAACGTCGAGAAGTTTGGATTTATCATTCGATACCCAGAGGGAAAAGACGCGATTACTGGCTATATTTATGAGCCGTGGCATTTGCGTTATGTAGGTGTCGAGATTGCCCAAGAAATCGGAGAAAAAGGGATTACGCTCGAAGAATATTCAGGTGCTGTACCTGTTTCCACACCAACGAATTAAGAAAGAAACGCCGATCTCTCACCGAAGAGAATCGGCGTTTTTGCTATGTAGATATGCTATAATGTTCACGGGTGAAGATAATGGCCGAAAAATCAATCAGAGAACGTATTATTGAAACATCCATGCGCTTGTTTGAAGCGAATGGCTACCACAAAGTGACTGTGGATCAAATTGTGAAAGAAAGCGGAACGTCGAAGGGAGGATTTTATCACAACTTCAAATCAAAAGATGAACTCCTCTATATCATTCATGATCAATTTATTACGTATGTGTTGGAGAAAGCAGAGGAAGCTTATGAGAAGTGGGATACCCCGACGGAGCGACTCCAAGCAATCGTAAAATCCTTCGTCATGATGATAGATCTGTACCGCTCGCAGGTTACGATCTTTTATCAGGAAAGCTTGTTTTTAGCTCCGGAGTACTACACGGATATTGAAACAAAACGGGATCGTTATAAAAAAATCATGTTCACCGTCATTTCGGACGGGATCGAATCGGGTGAGTTCCGCCCGGAGCTGCCTGTGCCGATTGTGTCCATGGCTATCTTTGGCATGGTGAACTGGATTTACAAATGGTATCAAAAGTCAGGGACGTACTCGATCGAGCAAATCGCGGATATTTATGCAGATATGGTTCTTCATTCCGTTTTGAAATCAGAATCGATGGAAAACCCGGCATTTCAACGTTTTTTCCTGCAATCAGAAGAAAATCCCTTCAAGTCATTGTAGGGGTGCAAACAAGGATCATGCGGCTACACTCAAGCTTTTCGATAGGAGACAGGGGCATAGTCGCTTGATGGTCCCTGATAAAATACCTCGATCAGACCAACTAGTTGGTCTGTACTAGTATTCTGACATTTGTTATAATATCGAAAAGACCAACTGGTCGGTCTTGCACAATCACAAGAGACCAACTAGTCGGTTCGTGAGGTTGTGCCAGTCAGATTCGGGAATAGGGGAGGATTAGTCGTGCTAACCATTTACGAATTACGAGAACTTGTGAAGCTATTGGAGCAGACGGACATAGAATCTTTTGAGGTAAATGATGAAGATTCTTCTTTACGAATCAAGCGAAGAAATGGGAATCAAGTCACAGCCATACATCAGATCCCTGTACAAACCAAAAGCGCGCCAATTGTGACGGCGGCCCCCGTTGTCCCTTTGCCTAAAAAAGAAATGATTGAGCGTCCGGTCGAAAAAGTCCCTGTGGAAGCGCCTAAGAAATCGGCGGAAGTGACAGAAAACTTGTACAAAATCGCTTCACCCATGGTTGGAACCTTCTATGCAGCACCTGCCGTTGACGCAGCACCATACGTATCCGTAAATGATCGGGTAGAGCCAACGACCATTGTCTGTATTGTCGAGGCCATGAAGCTGTTTAACGAGATAGAAGCAGAAGTAAAAGGAGAGATTGTCCAAGTCTTAGTGGAAAACGGTCAGTTGGTCGAGCATGGGCAGCCGTTATTCCTGGTGAAGCAAGCGTAATGGAGCAGCTTTTAAGGGGAGGACAGGAAGAGTGAGCAAACATACATGGTTCAAGGAATTCTCCGTTCCCACGTACGAGCAATGGCGGGAAGTGGCAGAAAAATCGCTAAAGGGTGCATCTTTTGAAGCCAAGCTACTGACACATTCGTACGAGGGGATTGTACGCCAGCCCATCTATCGGTACGAAGATGTCAAAACATTGCCTCATCTGGAAGCGCTACCAGGAGAGGCGCCTTTTCATAGAGGGAATCAGCAGCCTAGCGAGCAAAAGGAACACAAATGGCATGTCTGTCAGGAAATCATGGCAACGAGTGCGCAGGCGTTCAATCAGGCAGCCGTAGACGATTTAGAACGCGGGCAAACGATGCTGCATCTGCTGGTGGATCAAGCGACAATGGCTGGACTTGATCCGGACGAAGCATTACCAGATACGATTGGTCACAGAGGCGTATCTGTTTTTTGCCGAGAGGATGTAGAGCAGGCACTTCAAGGGGTGAAGCTTTCAGAAGTCCCTCTGTACGTGAACACGGGAGCGCTTGGCTTACCCATTCTCTCACTCATCCTGGCACATGTTGAAGCGACAGGTCAGCAAGTCTCCGAGATTCGCGGTTGCATCGGGCAAGACCCTGTAGCGGTTCTGCTCACAGAGGGCAAGCTCCCTTGTTCCTTGCAGACAGCTTATCACGCCATGGCAACCATGATGAAATGGGCAAAAGATCATTCGTCTGCACTGAAAACGATCCTGGTTCAAAGCAATCCTTATCAGGACGGCGGCGGAAACGCAGTAACCGAACTGGCTTTTTCACTGGCCACAGGTGTCGATTATTTGCAAGCGATGCTTGAGCGGGGGCTGTCCATAGAGGAAGTAGCTCCACGGATGCAGTTCTCATACTCGATCGGTTCAGACGTCTTCATGGAAATCGCGAAGCTGCGTGCAGTAAGAATGCTCTGGTCAAACATCGTGGCAACCTACGGTGGTTCAACGGAAGCTCAAAAGATGACGATTCACGCCAGAACTTCGGCCTGGACGAAGACGATTTACGATCCGTATGTCAATATGCTGCGTTCCACGACAGAAGCGTTCTCAGCCGTCATTGGTGGAGCAGACAGTCTTCATGTATCCGCTTTTGACGAAGCGATACGCCCTTCCCATGAGTTTTCAAGAAGAATCGCCAGAAATACGCAAATCATTTTGCAAGAAGAAGCGCATTTGGCAAAAGTGATCGACCCTACGGGAGGTTCTTGGTACGTAGAATGGCTCACAGATGCATTAGCGAAAAAAGCATGGGAGCTGTTCCAGCAGGTCGAAGCGCACGGTGGCATGATGGGCGCATTAGAAGCAGGTTTCCCACAAGGCTTGATCGCTCAAATCGCGGATCAAAAAGCAGCGAGCATCGATACGCGTAAAAAGCGTTTGGTTGGAACCAACATGTATGCCAATACGGCTGAGCAGCCACTACAGGCTGAGAGTCTTCCGAGCATTCACGAAGAGCGAGCAGCGGAAGCACGATCCCTTCGGCTGAAACAAAACGCGACTCTCGTCTCAGAAGCGCTCGATGAGTTGGCGAAACATACGGATGAGTTCGTAGGACGTGCAGTAAAAGCAGTGCTTCATGGAGCGACTGTGGGAGATATCGCCAAAGCCATGAAAGGTGCAGATTCAGTGGAGACAATCATCCAGCCACTCCGTATTCACCGGGCATCTGAACGTTTTGAAGCCTTGCGGATGCAGGCAGATGATTTCTTGAAAACAACAGGCAAGAGACCGACCGTGTTCTTGGCGACGATGGGGCCAGTGGCAAAGCATAAGGCCCGAGCAGATTTCGCATCAGAGTTTTTTGCTGTAGGCGGCTTTGACGTCTTGCTTCAGCAAGCTTTCTCTACCACTGTAGAGGCGGCTGAAGCTGCGGTGGCATCGGGTGCGTTGATCACGGTCATTTGTTCGGACGATGCGAGTTATCCGGAGCAGGTTCCACCTTTAGCTCAAGCAATCAAGCAACGTGTACCTCAGATGACGGTTCTGTTGGCTGGCTTGCCTGACGCAGAGCAGTTGGCTACTTATAGGACGGCCGGTGTAGATGATTGCATCCACATGCGTTCCAATTGCTACGAGATGCTGCGAGAACTTCAGGAGCGGATAGGAGTGAGCTCATAATGAAGCGACCTGATTTTTCAAAAATGGCTTATCAGTCCAAACGAGATGTGTCTGACTTGTTTCCCCAACTGGGTGCAAACCCACAAGGCAAGGAGCAAATGTGGCAGACGCTGGAGCAGATCCCTGTAAAACCTCTTTACACCATGGAAGATGTGGAGGGCATGGATCACCTCGGCTACATGCCTGGTTTGCCCCCATATACGCGCGGACCGTATCCGACGATGTACGTGACTCAGCCATGGACGGTTCGCCAATATGCCGGATTTTCTACGGCGGAAGAGAGTAACGCTTTTTACCGACGGAATTTGGCTGCGGGACAAAAAGGGCTGTCGATTGCCTTCGACCTCGCGACACATCGCGGCTATGACTCCGATCATCCCCGGGTAGTCGGTGATGTCGGGAAAGCAGGCGTGGCAGTTGACTCCATTCTTGATATGAAAATTTTGTTCGACGGTATCCCACTCGATAAAATGTCCGTTTCCATGACGATGAACGGAGCCGTTTTGCCTATTATGGCGTTCTATATCGTGGCAGCAGAAGAGCAAGGGGTATCGCAGGCGGAGCTTACCGGAACGATTCAAAATGATATTTTGAAGGAATACATGGTTCGGAATACTTACATTTATCCGCCAGAAGCGTCGATGAAGATCATTTCCGATATTTTTGCCTACACCTCCAAGCACATGCCCAAATTCAACAGCATCAGTATTTCAGGCTACCACCTGCAGGAAGCGGGTGCGACCGCGGATATTGAATTGGCCTACACGTTGGCAGATGGTTTGGAATACGTTCGTACTGGCCTGGCAGCAGGCATCGACATCGATGCGTTTGCGCCACGACTGTCATTTTTCTGGGCGATTGGCATGAACTACTTCATGGAAGTGGCGAAAATGCGTGCAGGCCGCTTGATTTGGGCCAACCTGATCAAACAATTCCACCCGAAAAACGAAAAGTCGATGGCACTGCGGACGCATTCGCAAACGTCCGGATGGAGTTTGACGGAGCAGGACCCGTATAACAACGTGGTGCGGACGTGTATCGAGGCCATGGCAGCGGCTCTGGGGCATACCCAATCTCTGCATACAAACGCACTGGATGAAGCGATTGCGTTGCCGACAGACTTCTCCGCTCGGATCGCGCGAAATACGCAGTTATTTTTGCAGGACGAAACCGAGATAACCAAGGTCGTCGATCCGTGGGCAGGCTCTTATTACGTCGAGTCCTTGACTGCGCAGCTTGTGGAAAAAGCGTGGGCGCACATCGAAGAGGTCGAAGCACTTGGCGGTATGGCAAAAGCAATTGAGACAGGATTGCCGAAAATGAAGATCGAGGAAGCGGCTGCACGCCGTCAGGCACATATTGATTCGGCGAAGGAAGCTATTATTGGCGTGAACAAATACCGTCTGGACAAGGAAGATCCGCTGGAAATTCTCGAAGTCGACAACACAGCTGTCCGCGAAGCGCAAATCAAACGTTTGCAGGAGCTGCGCAGTAACCGGGATGAGGCGAGAGTGCAAGCTACTCTTCAGGCCATTACAGAATGTGCGAAAACGGGCGCAGGCAATCTGTTGGAGCTGGCCATTGAAGCGGCACGAGCAAGAGCTTCTTTGGGCGAAATATCGGATGCCTATGAAAAGGTCGTGGGTAGACACAAGGCGGTCATTCGCTCCATTAGCGGCGTCTACAGTTCCGAATACGCAGATACCGATGAGGTAGCGGCTGTACGCAAGATGGCAGACGAATTCGAGCAGTGGGAAGGCAGACGTCCCCGTATTATGATCGCGAAAATGGGTCAAGACGGACATGACAGGGGCGCGAAAGTAATTGCTACTGCTTTTGCGGATTTAGGCTTTGACGTCGATATCGGCCCGTTGTTCCAGACACCTGATGAAACAGCGAAGCAGGCAATAGAAAATGACGTGCACGTGATCGGCTTCAGCTCGCTTGCGGCAGGACATAAAACATTGCTGCCACAACTGGTGGAAGAGCTCAAGAAGCTGGGACGCGAGGATATTGTTGTCGTCATAGGTGGTGTTATACCGGCGCAGGATTACGCCTTTTTGCGAGAGAATGGTGCCGCAGCTATCTTTGGGCCAGGAACAGTCATTCCTGTTGCAGCCCAGCACGTTCTGCAAGAGATCGTGTATCGCCTGGAGGCTGCTGGACAATGACCGGGGGCAAGGCTGACAAGAATTTCTTGAACGTTTCCTCCAAGGCACGTCTCCCACGCTTATCTGTGGATCAATACGTCACAGGCGTACGAGATAGTAACCGAACGGTTTTGGCGCAGGCAATCACGCTGGTCGAGAGCAACGCTCCCGCTCATATGGATATGGCTCAAGAGGTGATTAAACGGCTGCTTCCTCATACAGGTCAATCCATACGCATAGGTATATCCGGTGTGCCAGGTGCAGGCAAGAGCACGTTCATTGAAGCATTTGGCAGTATGCTTTGTGAAAAAGGTCATCGTGTCGCAGTATTGGCCGTTGATCCGAGCAGTACGGTTACACGCGGGAGCATTCTGGGCGACAAGACGCGGATGGAGCTCTTGTCACGCAATCCAAAGGCGTTCATCCGACCTTCTGCCACGGGTGGCACGCTAGGCGGTGTCAATCGGAAGACGCGGGAAACGATGCTGATCTGTGAGGCAGCAGGCTATGATGTGATTTTGGTCGAGACGGTCGGGGTTGGACAGAGTGAAACGACAGTCAGGTCCATGGTCGATTTCTTTTTACTGCTGATGCTGACAGGGGCGGGCGATGAACTGCAAGGAATCAAAAAAGGCATCATGGAAATCGCGGATGCACTTCTGATCAATAAAGCCGATGGGGAAAACCGCACGCGTGCCTTGATCGCCAAAGGTGAATACAATCGTGTTCTTCATTACTTGCAGCCGGCAACCACTGGCTGGGAGACGAAGGCATATATGTGTTCTTCGCTGACAGGGGAAGGCATTGAAGATATTTGGGAGGTCATCGGTCAATTTCGTGAAACCACCATCCAATCAGGCAGCTTCGAGGCAAGACGCAAGGCGCAGCTACTCGATTGGATGCACAGTATGGCTCAGGACTACTTGCGCGCGACCTTTTTCGGCAACCAGCAAGTAGCCGAGCTGCTTCCTTCCATTGAAGGAGCCGTTGCAAGTGGCGAGATTTCACCGACGAGCGCCGTACAGCAATTAGTGGCGATCTATGAGAATGCGATCATGAAAAAGGAATAGAGAGATGGTGGCCCTTATGAGCAGCAATATGTACGAAAAAATTGACGAATTGATGGAACGAAAATATAAAATCCAGCTTGGCGGCGGAGATGCTCGTATCGATGCCCAGCATAACCGTGGCAAGTTGACTGCACGCGAGCGGATCGAGCTACTGCTTGACCCAGACACCTTTATGGAGCTGAACCCGTTTGTTGAGCATCGTGCTACACATTTTGGTCTCGACCAGATGGAGGCACCAGGCGAAGGTGTTGTGACGGGCTACGGTAAAATCAACGGACGTCCTGTCTATTTGTTCGCGCAGGATTTCACGATGTTTGGTGGTGCTCTGGGTGAGATGCACGCGATGAAAATTGCCAAGGTGATGGACTTGGCAGCGAAAAACGGCGCTCCCTTTATTGGTCTGAACGACTCTGGCGGCGCACGCATTCAAGAAGGGGTAAGCTCGCTGGATGGCTATGGCACGATTTTTTACCGCAATGCCATTTACTCCGGTGTGATTCCGCAAATCTCTGTCATTCTCGGACCGTGTGCGGGAGGAGCGGTTTACTCTCCAGCGATTACGGATTTCGTGTTCATGGTTGAGAAGACGAGTCAAATGTTCATCACAGGTCCAAAAGTCATCGAAACCGTTACCGGTGAAAAAATATCCGCGGAGGATCTAGGCGGAGCCAAAGTCCATTCGACGGTGAGCGGCAATGCACATTTTACGGCAGAGACCGAACAAGAAGTATTGGAAGGAGTACGCAGGCTGCTCAGCTTCCTGCCACAAAACAATCGCGATCGCGCACCTGTGATAAAAGCAGAGGAGAATAATGGTTGGCAAGAAGATCTCCTGGAGCTAGTACCTGCTGAGAGCACCAAAGTATACGATGTGCGCAAGGTTATCGAAAAAATCGTGGATCACGGTGATTTCATGGAAGTACAGCCGAACTTTGCTCGCAATATCGTTATCGGTCTGGCGCATATCGATGGACACAGTGTCGGCATTATCGCCAACCAGCCAAAAGTCATGGCAGGCGGACTGGACATTCATTCATCGGATAAGCTGGCACGGTTCATCCGTTTCTGCGACTGCTTCAACATTCCGCTGTTGACCTTTGAAGATGTCTCTGGCTTTTTCCCGGGGATCAATCAGGAGCACGGAGGGATTATCCGTCATGGGGCGAAAATCTTATATGCCTATTCAGAAGCAACGGTTCCCAAAATCACCGTGATTCTGCGCAAAGCTTACGGAGGCGCTTATGTGGCGCTCAACTCCAAATCCATTGGTGCAGATATCGTGTATGCTTGGCCGAATGCAGAAATTGCGGTCATGGGTCCCGAGGGGGCAGCTAACGTCATTTTTGCAAAGGAAATCGAACAAAGTGAGGATCCGGCTGCGACTCGTGCTGAGAAAATTGCCCTCTACCGAGAAAAGTTTGCCAATCCATATGTCGCGGCAAGTCTAGGGATGGTGGATGATGTCATCGATCCGCGAGAAACCCGCCAAAAGGTGGCGCAAGCCTTGGAGATGCTCAGAAACAAGCAGGAAGATCGTCCATACAAAAAGCACGGGAATATCCCACTTTAGAAAGGAGCTCTGATCGTGCTATGAAGCTGCATGAGCTGCGTGAATTCATCAAACTGGTGAATCAGTCTTCCATTGAGGAGCTGGAATGGGAGAAGGGCAAGACCCGCATCGTGATCAAGAAAAGCACACCAGTCGAAGTCGTGGCTGTCCATGCGCCTGTACAGGTGGGCGAAGTGGAGCATGGCTATCAGGAGGCAGCCGCCACTGCTGAGTCCGTCGATATCGTTGCTGAGGCACCCAAGGAAGTGACACAGCACGTCATGTCTCCGGGAGTAGGATTGTTCTATGCGGAAGTGACTGTAGGGCAGACTGTTCAAGTAGGCGAAAAGGTTGGACGCTGCACGGCCGATGCTCTTCAGCTTTCTGCCGACATTACAACCCCCGTTAGCGGAATCATCACGGAAATTCTCGTCGTGGATGGTCAATTTGTCGATTACGGAAAAGCATTGCTCGTTGTCAAAATTCAGTAGGAAGGAGTGCGCCTATGTTTACGAAAGTATTGATTGCCAATCGCGGCGAAATCGCTGTCCGCATTATTCGCGCATGTCAGGAACTAGGGATACGTACAGTCGCTGTCTTTTCTGAGGCGGACCGGGAAGCATTGCACGTAGAATTAGCGGATGAAGCGTATTGCATCGGACCCACGGCGTCCAAGGACAGCTATTTGAACATGGCACGGATTATGACGGTCGCTCTTTACACGAAGGCAGACGCTATCCATCCGGGCTATGGCTTCTTGGCGGAAAACGCTTCGTTTGCCCAGCTGTGCCAAGATTGCTCGATTACCTTTATCGGTCCCGATCCTGAAGCGATCACAAAAATGGGTGACAAAGCCGTAGCAAAAGCAACGATGAGTCAAGCGAATGTTCCATTAGTCCCGGGCACAGACGGCTTGATTGATGACATCGATGAGGCATTGTTGGTGGCGGAGAAAATCGGCTATCCTGTCATCGTAAAAGCAACGGCTGGTGGTGGCGGCAGAGGCATGCGTGTCGCGTTTGATGCCGATGAGTTGTCCAAAGCGATTCGGCAAGCCCAGAAAGAAGCGGAGACGGCATTCGGTAACGCTGGGGTGTACTTGGAAAAATACGTGGAAGAGCCACGTCATGTGGAGATTCAAATCATGGGCGACAAGCACGGCAACGCTGTGTTCTTGGGAGAGCGGGATTGCTCCATTCAGCGTCGTCATCAAAAGCTGGTAGAAGAAGCGCCATCTCCAGCTCTAGACCAAACGCTGCGCGAGCAAATGGGCCAAGCTGCGGTGGCGGCTGCCAAAGCGGTTTCGTACCACGGAGCGGGTACAGTTGAATTTTTGCTCGACAAGCACGGTCAATTTTACTTCATGGAAATGAACACACGGATTCAGGTAGAGCATCCCGTGACAGAGATGATCACAGGGATCGACTTGATCAAAGAACAAATAGCTGTTGCGGCAGGTAACCCGTTATCCTTTTCACAAGAAGACGTGAAAATTAACGGATGGGCGATCGAGTGCCGAATCAATGCGGAGAATCCAGCGAAAAACTTTATGCCATCACCAGGTAAGGTCATCAATTACTTGCCGCCCGGCGGTTACGGTGTGCGCGTGGACAGTGCGGTTTATCCCGGCTACGAAATCTCTCCCTTCTATGACTCAATGGTCGCCAAGCTGATCGTTTGGGGAACAGATCGCAACGAAGCATTGGCTCGTATGAAGCGTGCGCTGGGTGAGTTTGTCATCGAGGGCGTGCATACGACGGTTCCTTTCCATGAGAAGCTGCTGGAGCACCCTGACTTTGTCTCAGGGAATTTTGCTACGAACTTCTTGGAGAAACATACGCTGGAATTGTAAAAGAAAGATAAGAGGGAACAAGCTGCGGGATCATCGTGGCTTGTTTTTCTTTATAATAAAATGAGGGAACCACGAAAAGGAGCCATGTAAATGAGCAGCTCTCCGTGACATTCACTTGGAAAATAGACTGAGCAACTGAAGGTGTGCAGGCTTGTAAGGCTGAATTTTGGCTTGCATCCATGCTGCATGTGCGGCAGGGTGGAAGTGATTGGTTGGAAGGAAATGACTGTGCAGCATTCACCGGAAATCGTGGACGGGATAAAAATGTATTTGGCAGAACTGATAAACATTTACGCGAAAATGAGGAGGTAGCTATGGCATTACCCAAAAAAGGAACGCGAGGTATAACGGTAGGAGAGCAGCGATATCGTTGGGTTATTAGCCCAGCAGCGAAGGGTCTGCTTGCGTTGACGATCCAGCACAATGAAGGTATAGGTCAATTGATTCGCGTGTATGTAAAATCAGATGTGAATGATTTTTGGGCGGAGTTTCCACATGTGCAGCATTTGGACATGAGAGCAATAAAGCCAGCTGACGTCGCGGCCATCATTGAAGAGGCGATTAAGCTGGGATGGCAGCCTGACAAAAAGGGGGGGCCTTTAAGCTTTGACTTCATAGGTAGTACGCTCGTCAAAAAAGGGGATACATAGCAATACCGAAACGGGAGTTGTCTAGTTAGAAGAATCGGATAGGGGTTGATCATCATGTGTCGATACGGGATGTATGGTCCGTATAAACAAATATACGCCTGTTTCCCTTGCCGGAAAGTGTTCAAGCAAACCTCCAAGAATGAGTTGACGGAGGAAGAATGGAACAAGATCAAGCATAGCTGTCCGCAATGTGGTGAGGGAATGAAGAAGATGGGGCATGATTTCAAGGCTCCGAAACAAGCGGATGTAAAGCAGTGGAAAAAGGTTGAAATCCTCTATCAGCATGGGTTTGCCTATCATTCCTGTGGCTGTGATGGACCAGGATACCGACCAGCCCAATTAAATGAAGTGAACGAATTTCTCGAAAAGAACAAGCGGTTCAAAACAGAGGGAGAGAAATTGCTGAATAGACTCACGGTAAGAATGTAAAAACGAACAGGGGGCGGGGGATAGTGGCAACATTCTTTTTGATCATGATTTATTTGTCGTTTATCAGCTTGGGCCTTCCTGATTCGTTACTGGGGGTAGCTTGGCCGGTCATGCAGGCAGAATATGGAGCGGCATTCGGTATGGCAGGCGTGATCAACATCGTAATTGCGTCTGGAACGATCGTATCTAGCTTGATGAGCGGTGCATTATTAAAACGATTGGGAACAGGACGGATCACGCTGATCAGCTGCTTGATGACGGCGGCAGCCTTGCTCGGGTTTTCTTTTGCTCCTTCGATTTTATGGTTGATGGTTTTGGCATTGCCGCTGGGACTAGGAGCTGGCTCTGTGGATGCTGCCCTGAATCATTATGTCGCCACGCATTATCAAGCCCATCATATGAGCTGGCTGCATTGCTTCTGGGGTGTGGGTGCTACGCTTGGCCCCATTATTATGTCTGGCTTTATACGTGATCATGATTTATGGCGGAATGGATACTTGACCATTTCGCTCATTCAATTTGCGTTAGTCGTACTTCTAGCGTTTACACTTCCTTTGTGGAAACGAATGGAGAACATGCAGAGCCATGCTGTCAAAGAGTCACAGGGTGAGCCGTTTCGTGGGCAAAGCGAACAACCGTTACGGACAAAAGGCGTCAAGCTGACTTTGCTGACCTTTCTCTTCTATTGTGGGGCTGAAGCGTCGGTGGGATTATGGGGGAGCAGCTTTTTGGTAAATGTGAAAGAGCTACCTGCGGCTGTAGCGGCGGAGTGGGTAGCCATGTATTACGGTGGCATTACCGTGGGGCGATTAATCACTGGCTTTGTAACCTTCAAAGTGAGCAACCGCGTTCTGATCCGCAGTGGAATTCTCGTATCATTGGCTGGGGCATTGCTGTTGATTTTGCCAGTACCAACCTACTGTTCGTTAATCGGTTTTCTATTACTCGGGTTAGGCTTCGCTCCGATTTATCCCTGTATGCTGCATGATACCCCTGAACGCTTTGGGAAAGAACAAACACAAAAGCTGATGGGCTATCAGATGGCGGTTGCGTACACGGGTGCCACACTTTTGCCTCCGTTGCTAGGATGGCTTGCTGCACTGACGACAGTTTCAATTTTACCGTTTTTTATCGCTTTCTACATTGCGTTCATGCTTTACGGTTCTGAGAGAGTCAATCGAATCATGAAGCGACGGGCCACCCAGTCAGAATCGATCTAGTATAAAGCACTCGCTATTTTGACGATAGCATGTTTTGCAAAGCTTTTCCGTATAAAGACAGGGGTGCCTGGTCGCCGCTAATGTAATAAAAGATGGTCATGCCATTCTCTAAAGCAAGAATCGTCCATGCCATTTCATCGGCAGATAGAGTAGAGTCACTTTCTGTTGGCATCAATGTTTGTATGGCCTTGGAAAGATGCTGTACCGACTCTATGATCATGTTCGACCATCGCTTTCGAACAGACTCTTCGCGCATGGCATAAAGTAAAAATTCCAGGTTCAGCATGCTCCACGTGCGATTTTGTTGCTGAACGGACATAAAATAGGCGTCCATGGCTTCTATAAAATGCGATAATGATGGCTGGTGATCAATTACGTGATGGATATTGGACACATGTAATTGCATCTGACCTTCCAAAATAGCGAGAAAGAGATCTTCTTTGGACTGAAAATGAGCATAGACAGCTCCTTTGGTAAATCCAGCATGGTCTGCGATTTTATCAACGGAAGCCCCGTGGAAGCCTAACTGAGCAAAGGTTTCGATGGCTGAGTTAATGAGCAATTGCCGTGTTTCCTTTTTACGCTCTGCTTGGGTTAATCTGCGTCTGTTCATTCGTCCGCCTCCTTCTCTTGACAATCATACCATATAGAATTAACATTCCATTTAGTATTTAAATCCTTGTTGGTATGTAAGATACAAATGGCAGTTTTGTAGGATTTAACCGTCTACTATGTCATGCTATTTTGGAGTACGATAGATATAGATCATCTAGTAAGAGGGGACAGTGTACGAATGCAGAGGGAAGAAAGCGTAGCAACGCGGAATCGGCCTATGTCCAATATTTTGGCGCAAACGGTTAAGACGGGGATTATCAAATCGAATCTGATTCCGATGTTTGCCGGATTAACATTGGCTTTATATACGTATCACTTCAGTCTAATTGATAAGCTGCCAGAAATCTTATTTGCTACGATCGGCTCTATATTAATCATGGGCGCAGCGGGTGCATTTAATAACGTGTATGATCGCGATATCGATTCTGTCATGGAGAGGACGAAGAACAGACCTACGGTGACAGGAGATATATCAACGAAGACCGTTTTATGGCTAGCATCCCTGATGACGATTTTTGGCTTGGTGGCGCTCGTCTTGGCATCACCGTTGGCTGCCATTATGGGATTTCTCGGACTGTTTTTTTATGTCGTGCCTTATACGATGTGGACCAAAAGAAGAACGGTTTACAATACGGAGGTAGGGAGTATTTCTGGCGCAATGCCGCCGCTCATCGGATGGGCTGCCATTCATCCAGATATCACGCATCCTGCTATCCTTGGCCTGTTTATCATCATGGTCATTTGGCAAATGCCTCACTTCTATGCGATCGCGATTCGCAAGCATGATGAGTACAAAGCGGCTGGGGTTCCTATGTTGCCCGTGGTTAAAGGTGCGAGACGTACCTACATTCAAACAAATGTTTATTTGGTTGTATTAATTGCTAGCAGTTTTCTATTCTGGTCTTTAAGCGCTGGTCTTACGTTGATGGCCCTGCTCCTGAATGTTTTGTGGTTGGTTCTGAGTGTTTTTGGATACCGGAAAATGGATTCGCAGAAATGGTCAAAAACGATGTTTATTTATTCACTGATTCATATGACGGTACTGTTCTCGACGGTGATTATTTACTCGCTGATGGGGATTATTTTCAAACTGTAAATCAGTGATCATACAAGCTGCCTTCACTTTGAGGGCGGCTTCTTTTTTTGTTTGGGAACCTTGCAGTATAGCGGATTCTTCTCATGTTCAACTAAAAATGGGCGCATAATCATGGAACAAATACCCAATGTCACTTCATAAATCTAGAGTAGCTCCCATGATGTGACGGAGGTGAAAATGAATGGATGATTTCAAAAAAGAGCTAAAAAAACTTAAGGCATCTGAAATAAAATCGGATAAAGTACACCGTTGGGACAAAGAAAAAATGAATGAAGCTACGCTCGTTCGCGGACGGTGTGGCGGATGTGGAAGATGCGGTGGTGGCTGCAGTAGATGCAGTTGTGGTCGCTGTAGTCGTTGCAGTTGCTCTTGCTCCTGTTCTTGCGTCTGTAGCTGTTCATGCAGTTGCTCTTGCTCTTGCAGTTGCTCTTGCTTCTTCCCATGCTTTGTCGTATTTGATAACGATTAATGATCACACCCCGCAATATGCTCCTGCCAACAGGATTGTTTTGGCAGGAGCTTTGTTTTTTTCGAACAGGAATGTGAGACAAATAGTCCTACATAAAATGAGAGTGACATGTCTCGTCACAAATAGTCTGATTTCGCAATGGGAGGGGGAGGAGAATGGATAGGTTGAATCCTGCGATGCGTATAAAAGTGAAGCGGGATACCGTTTATATACCCGATGCAGATGGAAGTGTATATTTTCGCAATAACATAGGGACCTTCCGCATGAAGGGTGACATGATCGAACGATGGGTAGACCAATTAATGCCCATGTTTAATGGTGAGCATACACTTGAACAATTGACCGACGATTTGCCGGATGAATACCAACAGCAAATATACCAGGTAGCGGATGCTCTTTTACAAAATGGATTTCTCCAAGACGTGAGTCAGGATAAACCACATGATTTATCCCGAGAAATGATGACAACGTATGCAGCGCAGATTGAATTTTTGGACCAATTTGGCGGTTCGGGAGGGTATCGGTTTCAAAAATATCGAGCAGAAAACGTTTTGGTAATCGGTGCGGGCCCATTTCTCCTTTCGGTTATCCATGCATTGTTAGAATCGGGATGCGTTCAATTCCATTATGCATTGACGGGCGAGACGCCGACTGATCGTGAGCGGCTAGAGACGATCATCGAGAATTCACGTAGGAAAGACCCTCAGGTAAAGCTGGAAGAGCTAGAACCAGCGTCGTGGGGGAAGGTAGAGTGGTCGGAGGCAATCGAGCCATTCACTGCTGTTTTGTACACATCGGCACATACAAACAAGGATGAAATAAGTGTCATTCATTCTGTGTGCAGAGAGCGAGAGAAGGTGTTTATTCCGGCGCTTTTTGTACTCCAAAAAGGAATGGTAGGGCCGCTGGTTCATCCGCAATCAGAGGCTTGCTTTGAATCGGCTTGGCGTCGGTTGCATCGACAGGCTTTGAGTGCGGACCCCGATCATCATGCATTTTCTATGACCGCAGCAGCCATGTTGGCGAACATAGCTGTATTTGAATGGTTCAAATACGTTACAGGGGCCATAGAAACAGAGGTCCCCAACAAGGTTTATTTGCTAAATCTAGAGACATTAGAAGGAAGCTGGCAGTCATTCATGCGGCATCCGATGCTGAGTGAAGAGATGAGCATGGCGGTATTGGATGAACGAGGTCTCCAATCGCAGCTATCAAAAGAGGCAGAACAAAAGGAAAGTCTATTGTCTCAGTTTCCATCATGGACCTCATCTGGGACCGGAATTTTTGACAGTTGGGATGAGGGTGAGCTAACGCAATTGCCGCTCACTCAGTGTATCGTTACGGCAGTCGATCCAGTCGCAGATGGTCCCGCAGAGCTGTTGCCATCCGTCGTATGCGCGGGTTACAACCATGATGAGGCGAGAAGAGAAGCAGGATTACTTGGGGCAGAAATGTATGTCGGAAGAATAGTGAACCATCTCGCTACCCAAAACACGGCTTTTCAAATGGGGATAGATGGAAGTATCGGAATTGGAGCAGGAGAAACGGCAGCAGAAGGGTTAAGGCGGGCGTTACTACATTGTTTAACACTCACGTATGTGTCAGAAATGAAAGGACGACAACCAACAGCTAGACCTGCGTACGGAGGAAAGATTGCGGATGAGCAGTCTCAGTATTATTTGCGGTCATTCGCTACATTGGGCGAAGAACCGAAGATTGCCAAGGGCCATGATGTGTGCGGTTTTCCGGTTATTTGGGTGGGAACGCGCTCTGGTTGGTTTGGGAGTGTCGGCTTACAGGAGCTAGACGCGTTGCAAAAAGCGTTGATGCATGCCTTGCATCGTATCCAGAATCAATCAACACCATTGTCTAAGTTTGTACTTACAGCGCAATCTGTAGCATTGACGGGTGAAACAATGGATTTGGCATTCATCCCTAACAAAGAAGAATCTGAAAATGAAGTCTGGCAGCACGCTGTCGAAGTTTTAGCGCTTCATCACAAAAAACCTCTGATCATAAATGCGGCGATAGAGCCTTTCTTGGAGGAAGATCTTGGCGGGGTATTCGCTTTGCTGCTCTCTCAGGAGGTGCGTCAATGAGTGCTGACATTCTTGTTATCGGAGATGGTGTCTTAGCAGAGCTGATTTCAGAACGTCTCATGACGGATTACCGCGTGTGGCGGAGTGAAAAAATGGAATCGGCGACAAGGGGAGCAGACTTGGCACTTCTGTTACACGATACCTATCATCCTTCCTTGTATCTGCATGCAGAAAAACATTTCCAACAAGCTAATATTCCATGGCTGCGCAGTTTTGTTTCGTTCGGAGAAGCTATTGTAGGACCGTTGGTACGACCAGGTCAAACAGGGTGCTCCCAGTGCGCAGATATGCGTCGTTTGATGGCGGGACGCGATCGGCAAGAGATGTGGAAGGTACAAAAAATGCTAAGCGAAAAAAGCGAAATACATCGGGATCCGTGGTCATCCCGCTCTGGCTTACTACAGGTGGCACACCACGTAATTGCGGAGGTGTTACGTTTCGTAGAGGGCAGGCAAGCCCACTTATCGGAGCATATCCAATTCATTGATTTACAAACATTGACAAGTACCCGCCATTTCTTTCTGCCAAATCCATTATGTTCGGTATGTAATCGGTTGCCTGAGGATTCAGAGGATCGGGCAAGAATACGCTTGAAGCCCAACATAAAGCGAAGTCCTGATAGTTACCGCACAAAATCCATAGCTGAGATGCAGCAAGCACTTACCTCCGAGTATTTGGATTCCCGAACCGGATTTTTGAACGGGAAAGTCCGTGATCTCGTCTCTGTTTTTGCAGATGTAAGTGTCAATTTGCCTTTATTTTCGCATAATGAGGGCACAGCAGGCAGATCCGTTTCGTACGCGGATAGCGAGTTAACGGCGATTCTGGAGGGAATGGAAAGATATTGTGGTGTAATGCCGCGTGGTAAGAGGACGACGGTTCGCGATTGTTATGCAAATCTTGCGCCGCATGCCCTTGATCCGACTACGGCGGGAACCCATTCAGAAGAGCAGTATGCCCTTCCAGATTTTCCGTTTCAGCCATTTGATCCTAAGCGAGAGATGAACTGGGTATGGGGTTATTCTTTTAAAGAAGAGCGACCCATTCTTGTACCTGAGCTCATGGCCTACTACAGTATGGGATTCGGGGAGGGGGTTGTATTTGAGACCTCCAATGGCTGTGCATTAGGTGGCAGTTTGGAGGAGGCGATCTTTTACGGCATCCTGGAAGTAGTGGAGCGCGATGCATTCTTGTTGACCTGGTATGCTAGATTGCCATTGCCACGCCTCGATCCGGCTACTATTCATGATCGCGAATTGCTTTTGTTGATTGATCGAATGCAGACGGTCGCGAATTACGATTTGTACTTGTTCGATGCGACGATGGAAAATGGCATCCCGAGTGTATGGACGATTGCGAAAAACCGCAGCAAGGAAGGAATACACCTTGTTTGTGCAGCAGGTGCGCACCCAGATCCCATCCGTGCTGTAAAAAGCTCTATTTACGAGACAGCTGCCATGCTCCTGCCTTTGACAGACAAGTACGAAGCGAACCGAGACAAATATTTGCGCATGCTCCGTGAATCGTCCATGGTGAAAAAGATGGACGATCATGCGATGCTTTACAGCTTGCCGGAAGCAGCGGAGCGCTTATCTTTTCTAATGGATGATTCACGTCCGATGGTCTCTTTCGCTGAACAATTTCCTAGAAGAAGCCAACATCGTGACTTAACAGACGATTTGCGGGAGTTGCTCGGCGTGTTCCAACAGTTAGATCTTGATGTCATTGTGGTGGATCAAACGACACCAGAAGTAGGGCGCCACGGCTTATCTTGCGTACGCGTATTGATTCCTGGCATGCTCCCGATGACTTTTGGCCATCATCACACGCGAGTAACAGGATTGAAAAGAGTATTGGAGGTCCCAGTGAAGCTGGGTTACACGAAACAACCACTACGTGTAGACGAGTTGAATCCTTTTCCGCATCCGTTTCCATAACATGCATCTGGGAGTGAGCCGGATGAGTCTCGAAAATTTCTTGTACCGCCTTCATTTTGATACAGAAAACTCCCGACCAAGTGATCTCGAAGTGGATTGGGGGGATGCGCCACTGACATACAAGCTGTACAGGGGGCTACCTGTCATTCCACTGCCAGAAGACGTGCCTCTATCGCTCATTGATCAAACGGTTTCACAAGAGATGTTTCTTCCTCAATTGGGCGCTTGGTTATGGTATAGCTACGGACTCATCCAAATCAGCCAATCGTTCTTAACCACGACTTCGGCAGATGCAGGATCTGAGTCGTTTTTGCCGCTTGTAACGAATCGAAGAGCGGTCCCGTCTGGGGGAGGGCTCTATCCGAGTGAGCTGTACGTGTATTTGAAGCTGTCGAGTATTCCTTCAGGTCTATACCACTATGATGTGGCTCATCACAGACTCGTACAATTGCGCGAAGGGAATTTTGATCACGTCCTTAGCCGAGCGCTTGGTGGCAGTTGTCCGGTACATGCATGCTTTGGAGTTGCGTTCGTATCCATCTATTTTTGGAAGAACTTTTTTAAGTATGATGAGTTTTCCTATCGATTGCAGGGCCTCGATGCTGGTGTACTGCTAGGACAATTGCAAGAAATAGGAAATCAGCTCGGTGTAACGACAGCGGTACATTACCAGTTCCTAGACAGAGCGATGAATGCACTGCTAGGTTTGTCTGCCGATCAGGAGAGTGTATACGCGGTAGTTCCCTTATCGATTCAAACAGAAGGGGAGAGGCATTCGCACTCATTGGCACAATGGACAGAGCGAGGAGAGGAGACGGCAAGCCAGCTAATCAAAGAGCTGTCTGAGCCAAAGCATGTGCAAGTGATGCGCTCAAAAAGAATGAGACAATATCCTACGCTCCTACAAATGAATGAGGCTGCCATGCAGGAAACTACCCATTCGTTTACACGTTATTCGGATCAGTTGGAAAGCAAGTGGCCCCGTCGTTCCGATGAGCGCATCCTTCTCCCACGTACGCAGAAACCAAGCATTGATCTGGCGCAATATTGCCGGGAGCGTTTTTCGCCGGAAGTGGACTTTATCAGGAGGAAAACAGATCAGAATCAGGTAGCGCGTATCATGGAAATGACGATGAGTGCTCTATCGTATGGCAATGATTTGGGGAAAAATCAGGAGGTTGCGCAGAGTAGGCTTTCTCTCTTTGTCAGCATTCATCAGGTAGAAGGGATACAAGATGGCGCATACGCGTACGAACCGCTGGAGCACGCTCTTTATCCGATTGTCTATGGAGATTTCCGAGCACGTCTTCAAGACGGAATGACGCTGGACAACGTGAATTTGTATCAAGTGCCGCTCTGCTTTCATGTGGTGGGTACACGCGATCATCTGATCAATCAACTAGGTTATCGAGGGTATCGCATACAGCAGATGGAGGCGGGAATCGTCGTGCATCACTTGCTTTTGGCAGCGTTCACTTGTGGTATGGGCGGTCATCCGCTACTCGGATTTGACGTGGAGAATTGCGATGACCTTTACAACCTAGAGATCGAAGAGAAAACCTGCTTGATTCAAATTCCGGTCGGACACTATCGCCCCCGCGCCAGATTTCAGGGCGGGCTTCATGGATAAAAACGTGGAAGACCCGAGTCGCGTTGACCCGGGTCTTGAATTATGCCCTTATGATGGCTTTGATACCTTGAATGAAACGGTCAATTTCCTCGTGAGTATTGTACGGTGCCAGCCCTGCTCGTATCCAGCCACCACTTTCATTGATTCCCAAACAATTGGCGAGTGTTGTCGCATAGAAGTCCCCGTCCGCAACGAATATGCTATGCTCCTCACACAATCGCTCACATATTTTTTGGGGAGAAAACCCTTCGATTCGAAACGCGATCGTTGGTGTTTTCGGTACGTCTTCACACGCCTGATAGATGGTGACACCATTCATAGCGCCTAGTTCCTTTCGCAGCTTTTTTGCCAGCTGATTTTCATAGGATTCGATCCACTCGTAACCAGAGTGGATTTTTTCAGCGAAGCTATCACCGAAACCAAGCGACGCAACAAATTCGATAGCGGGTCTGATTCCAGCGATTCCTTCATGATTTTGTGTTCCGGTCTCCAGTTTATCTGGATAAGAAGAGGAGGCAGGAACCAATTTGTAAACATCGAGTGCTTCAAAAATTTCTTTGCGGATGATAGCGATTCCCACGTGAGGGCCAAAAAACTTGTAAGCAGAACAAAGCAGGATATCGGCTCCTATCTCGTCCCGATGGATAGAGAAGTGAGGGACCGCATGTACGGCGTCGACAGCGACAATGGCTCCTTTTGCACGTGCTTTTTGGGAAATGGCAGCGAGATCATGGATCGTTCCGACAGCATTGGAAGCAAGCCCGATTGCCACAAGTCTGGTCCTGGAAGTAAGTAGGGTATCGAGCTCATCCAGTTGTAATGTAAATGTCTCTTTATTCACCTTTAACCACCGAACGGTCATTCCGCAATCAGCGGCAACAGTCAGCCACGGGTCTACATTGGCGCGGTGATCCATCTCGGAGACGATGATCTCATCCTCTTCTTTCCAATGTCGACCTAATGCACGCGCAATCGCAAAGGTCAAGGTGGTCATATTCGCACCGAAGGCTACCTCCAGCGGCTTCACGTGGAAAAGGTCTGCTATGGATTGCTTGGCATCTGCAAGGATAGCTTCTGTCTCCTTACTCGTTGGAAAGGAGCCGTGTAAATTCGCTCCACCGTTCTCCATATAGCGATAGATCGCGTCCATGGAGGATTTTACGACTTGCGAGCCGCCTGGGCCATCCAGATAAACAACAGGTTTGCCTTTGTAAGTTCGTTGAAGTGCGGGGAATTGCTCCCGAACTTTTTCAATGGGGAAATGTTCCGATGCAACTTCTAATCGCCAATCATTGGCGCGCATAAAACTTCCAGGAGGGTATTCAAAGACGCATTCTGACTGGAGAGTGAACCCGAGCTTACGGCAAATGGCATTGGAGGCAGGGTTGTCGACAGAGGGATAGGCATGAATAAACTTGTGTCTTCGTTCTTGGTTGATGCGTGTGATGAGTGAAGCTAAAGCCGCAGAGGCGATTCCTTTTCCTTGAAAGGAGGGCAGGACACTCCAGCCTACTTCGTATACGTGTTCTCCTTGCCAGATGCGGTCCCAATAGCCAATGCTTCCTACAGGGGTGTGATCTGGCAGCAGTACGATGCTGAACATCTTGCTCGTTAGTTGTCCGTCCTTATTGACATATCGTTCATGTCGAGCATGGAGCTGCTCTTCCGTCTCCGGGCCTCCAAGATGCTCCATCATGGCTGGTGCATTCAAAAGACGCAGCAAGGGAAGATCGTGATCGCTCCAGGGCTGAATGCGGACAAGCTCAGTGTTTAGCGTTGTGGACATTTTCTCACTCCTTACCAACTAGTTTTCCGTGGTGTCCATCATCATTCGTTATCTCTCATTATTCGGAAAAAATTCGAATTAATCAATCTTCAATTCGTTCTGAGAAAAGGGATGGAAAGCCATGCTATAATGATGGTGCCCGAGTGATTCTTCCTATCGGAGTATTGATAGAGTAGCTGAGGTGTAGGAATAGACCCTTTCTGAAAAACCATATGTCCAACGAATATGTCACTGACAATGAAGGAAAAAGGAAGGGGGACCTATCCATGAATGAAAAAAGCATTCATACACAACGGCTCATATTGATTCCATTTACACATAGAATTGCGACGAATATTTTGCAAGAAAATTACGAAGAGTTATTGGATATGGATCTTACATTAGGCAAAGGCTGGCCTGACGAGGATGCGTTGGAAACGATACCCAAAATCATCAAAGCACTCGAACTCACAGGGGAACCGACAGGCTTTGAATCGTGGATGATCATTACAAAAGATGGCATGAAGATCATCGGTGATGTAGGATTCAAGGGTGGACCGAATACAGAGGGAGAAGTGGACATCGGCTATGGAATTATTGAAGCGGAGCGAAAAAAAGGCTACGCGTACGAGTCGGCTGAAGGTCTCGCGAATTGGGCGTTGTTGCAGCCAGATGTGAAAAAGATTATGGCGAAGTGCTTGCTAGATAACATAGATTCCGCAAAAATATTAGTCAAAATGGGCTTTACAGAAATAAAGAGAGACGATACCATGATTTACTGGTCTAAGCAGAAGGAATAGCGAGCTAGAACAGAAACAGAGATGAACACGAAAAAAGGGCGCACACATGGCAGTCCTTTTTTTCGTGGAAAACATTAGTTGCTGGTATTCTTTATAGGAATGTTGTATATGTGTTTCGTTCCGTCTTTATACGTCACTTCGAGTACACCTGCTTGAAGGGACGGGCCTTTTGCTTTTACTTTTTTCTTCGTGGAAAACTCTCCTGACTTCGAGTCAATTCGCAACGTAAGGAGCGTATTAAAGACCTGAAGCGTTACGCGCTTGATTTCCTTATTAGAGACTTTTCCTGTCGCATTGATTTCGTAATACGATTTAGGAAGCTCGCTCGATTCAGACTGGATCTCAATCTCGTCTGGATTGAGGGCTAGCCCTGGAAGAAATTTCGTCTGCATCTTTACGATTTCCTCTTTGCGTTCCTTATCTTCAGGTCCAACGAGGATATTTACGGAGGAGTTTAACTGAAAATGGTCTGGCGTGAGATCACCCGGGAGTTCGTCTGTTCGAAAATATTCATCTTGCTCCACCGTTCTCCCAGGTTTTAAGGTTTTTTCCTTGATGTCCGGGGTACAGGCAGGTTCGTCTTCAGGGTACGGAAGTTCCCAAGAGTCTCCAGAGGCATACGCTTCTAGTCGTGTTGTCACACCGTAACAATGACCAGTCGTGTATGTGATCGGTTTCCGCGAAATATTCGTGACAATCGTATTTACATGGTACACTGGTGAGTCGTATTTTGGATTGTCGATTTCAGTAACGGTCGCTTGAAACCGAAGTCCTTCTTTCTTGAATGGTTTCTCAATGAATAGTGTGCCAGTCACTTTTGGTGGGGCTGCGTTTACATCAACGGCACCAGCAGTCATAAACAGTAATACACATACAAAGGAATAGACAAACTTGCGAAACATGCCGTTTTCACCTCCTAAAGAGTTCAACTTTGAGTTATGTGATGTGGTTGGTATCCTCTCAATATTCCACATATTCCCTTGAATTGCAATATTATTTAAAAAATAGTCTGCATGAAAATTTTCAACGGAAGGGTAACCCAAGACCTCCTTGTTTCGTATTGAAATAAAAGAAAAGATTATTGCTTTTCATTGAACTATGCAACGCGTGTCTCTATACTGGAGAGATAAGCATTGGTAAATAATTGTGAGGGATAGCATGCAGAACTGGATGACCCAAATTATTGAACAATATAGTTACTTCGGTATCTTACTCATGATGGCACTGGAAAACATCTTTCCACCCATACCTTCTGAGGTGATATTGACCTTCGGTGGATTTATGACGACGCAATCATCGTTAACGGTTTTTGGCGTAATTTTGTCAGCTACAATCGGTTCGGTGATCGGGGCAATCATGCTTTATGGAATCGGTTATTACCTAGACGTCAAAAAAATAGAGAAGATCGTAGAGAGATGGGGGCATATTCTGCGCATTAAAACGGAAGATATCCATAAAGCGAATGAATGGTTCGACCGATACGGGTACTGGACGATCTTTTTTTGCCGCATGATCCCATTAATCAGAAGTCTGATTTCCGTTCCTGCTGGTATGACCAAAATGAATTTCCCGCTGTTTTTGTTGTTTACAACACTCGGTACGCTTATTTGGAACATCGTCCTGGTGATGGCTGGTCATTTATTGGGGGAATCGTGGGAAGACATTCTGTACTATTTCGATCTATATTCCAATGTCGTTTATGTTGTACTCGCATTTGCGGGGATAGCCTTTCTCATTCTTTTCCTCCGCAAACGAAAAGCGGATGCCTAAAACCTTCAGACCATCTTTCCTTTAAGGAAAGGTGGTTTTTCCATTCAGAACGAACAGGTAAACATATTATAAAAAGTTGTAATTTTCTTGCAAATACAAGGTGTTGAAATTGCGGTAAGGTGTAGGGAGGGGGAGTAGGTGATGGGTACCGCCCTTATTCTTGAGGCTGGGGGAGATGCATCTTGATCGATTTGTTACTCGTAAACGGCGTAGTCATTACGATGGACAAAGACCGTCGAGTATTACAGGACGGGGCAGTCGCCATCGATAAAGGAAGAATTTTGGAAGTGGGGGACACTCCACTTCTAAAAGACAAGTATCCCGCGCAAAGGGTAGTCGACTGCGCGCATCATTGTATACTGCCAGGCTTCATTGACGCACATGGTCATGGCGGACATTCGTTGTTCAAAACGATTGCTACGGACAATATCAACGACTGGATGCCAATCATGACTAACACATACAAGCACTACGTGACAGACGATTTCTGGTACTACGAGGGCAAGCTGTCAGCACTGGAGCGGCTTAAAGCAGGGATTACGACAGGTGTTAGCGTCCTGGGCTCGATGCCGCGCTCAGATGATCCGATCTTTGCCTTGAATCACGCAAAAGCGTACAACGAGGTCGGCGTTCGCGAAATCGTGGCGACAGGTCCATGTAATCCACCGTGGCCGCATCCCTTCAGCCGCTGGGTCGATGGACAAAAAGTAACAAAGGAAGTCACCTATGAGCAGGTTCTTGCTGGAGCAGAAGCTGTGATCGAAGCGCTGAATCACGCGAATAATGATAAAACCAGAGCATACATAACTCCATTTGTCATTGTGACCTCTGTCAATCCATCCTATCCGACACCAGCGGACCAATTGTTTGGGTTAACTGATTTCGACCGTTACCAAGCACGGAAAATCAGGGAGATTGCGAAAAAGTACGACACGCGCATCCATTCCGATGCTTTTGGAGGGATGATTCACCTCGCGATTCAAGACAAAGAGTACGCGCTACTCGGTCCAGACGTACACTTGCAGCATTGTCGGGGAATTTCTTTTGACGAGGCGAAAATTTTGGCCGAAACAGGAACGAATGTGAGTGCTTCTCCTGGTTTTGGTCAAATCAATGCTCGCACCCCTATTACGGAATTGCTGGAGATGGGAGCGACTGTTGCGATTACGACTGACGGCACCTCGCCGATGACTCCATTTGACATGTTCCAGGCTATGCGCAGAATGCAGCTGCTGCAACAAGCAGCGCTACGTGATTATTATTACCTCCCGCCGGGCAAGCTGCTGGAAATGGTAACGATTGATGCGGCTCGTTGTGTCGGCTGGGATGACGAGCTGGGTTCGCTTGCGGCTGGTAAAAAAGCTGACGTCATTACTGTAAATATGAATAAGGCCCACTTGAATCCAGAGAACATGCACGTTCATCGTGTCGTCTATCAGGCCGTCGGTGGAGATGTCAACCATGTCATTGTCGATGGTGAGCTGATTATGGACGAGCGCCGTGTTTTGACTGTGGATGAAAAGCAGATCCTCAAAGAAGCGAATGAAGAGGCGAATCGGACGATCGAGCGGGCAGGTCTGGAAATCTACATGCAGCCAAGCAAGTATTTCTGGGGGCATGCGCGAGCTTATTTGGATGAGAGAAGATTTGATCCGACGAAGTTGTAGGGGAAAAAGAGTAGTGAAAGAAGACGACATTAATGCTGCACATAAAACTTGGATATCGCATTGAATAGGAGAAGGTGCCCGCCGCCTTCCCTTTTTTATTGGATTATAGTTGACAAAAACGATAGGATTAATCATTATTTATTAATAATCCCTATCGACAAAGTAGGAATAAAAAGAGGTGCAGCCATGTATCTGACTATTGATAATGTTACGAAACATTTCGTGAATGAGCAAAAACAAAAAGTAAAGGTGCTGGATGATATCAATCTGGAAGTGGAAAAGGGCAGCTTCGTTTCCATTGTCGGTCCCTCTGGCTGTGGAAAATCGACGCTGCTCTACTTAATAGCTGGATTGGATCAACCCGACAGTGGTGACATACACGTTGCTGGCAACAAAGTGAATAAGCCCGGTCCCGACAGAGTCGTTGTTTTTCAAGAAGCGGGATTATTTCCATGGTTGACGGTTTTGGAAAATGTTACATACGGGCTCAAGTTGAAGAAATTGTCTGCAGCGAAAGCCAACGAAAAGGCACTGGAAGTGCTCAAAATGGTCCATTTAAGCAAGTATGTTCATTCCTATCCCCATCAGCTCTCAGGCGGGATGAAGCAACGCGTAGCCATCGCTCGTGCACTTGTCATGGAACCCGACATTTTGCTAATGGATGAACCGTTCTCGGCGCTGGATGAACAGACGCGGATGGTCCTTCATAAGGAGTTGCTTGAGATTTGGCGGACGACCAAGGTCACGATTTTTTTCGTTACCCATAATATCCGGGAGGCCGTTCAGCTTGCGGAGAGGATCGTCGTTTTTGCCACCCGCCCCGGAAAAATTAAGGAGATTATTGCGGTTCCTGCCATGCGCGATGGAGTCATGCCGGACAGTGTGACATTAAACACGGAGCAAAAAGTGCTGTCGATCCTGCAAGAAGAGATAGAAAAGGTGCTGAAGGAGGAAATGGGCAATGACTACAGCTTTAAGACGGGTCATCTTCATCGCTATGATAGCGGCGATATGGGAAGTCACATCTAAATTATCTGGGCTGCCATCGTTCATGTTTCCCAGCTTGACCCAGGTTTTCGAAACACTCGTAAATGGATTGCTAAGCGGGCAAATTACCGCTGCGATTGGAAAAAGCATGGGACGAATCCTGGTGGGCTTTCTCATTGCCATTATCGTCGGACTGATATTGGGTTACTTCATTTGGAGGTACAAACTCGTAGAAGATACGCTTGGCTTTGTGGTGACTGCGCTTCAATCTATCCCGAGCATTGTCTGGTTCCCGCTTGCGATTATCTGGTTTGGCTTAAATGACTTCTCTATTCTGTTCATCGTGACGATCGGTGCGACTTGGACGATGACGGTCAACGCGACCAGCGGTTTCAAAAATGTCCCACCGTTATATCAGCGGGTAGCCAAGACTTACGGTTCGTCTGGCTTTCACTTTGTACGAACAGTCATTCTTCCTGCATCTGTACCGCAGATCATCTCTGGACTTCGAATCGCTTGGGCATTTTCCTGGCGGGCGCTCATGGCAGGTGAATTGCTCGGGGGTGGAGGTGGTCTTGGGCAACTGCTCGAGATGGGACGTTCACTTGGACAAATGGATTTGGTGATATCAGTCATGATCATTATTGCGATCATCGGTACCATTGTCGATAATGTTGTCTTTTCACGCATCGAACGCAACGTTCAGATGAAGTGGGGAGTCCATTCATAAAAGAAAAATGGCTAAGGAGTGTGTCGTCACATGCTTAAAAAAGTGTTCAGTACCGTTGTCGCATCCCTATTATTGATGGGGATTGCGAGCGGGTGCTCTACTGGCGGAGCAGCATCCTCTGAGAAGGAAGTAAGGATCGGATATTTCCCAAATCTGACCCATAGTGCAACGATCATCGCGCTGGAGAAAGGTTATTTTAAGGAAGCCTTCGGTGCTGATATGAAGATTCAAACAAAAACGGTCGCCAATGGCGGATTGTTTATGGAAGCAATGGCTACCAAAGCAATTGATGTAGGGACAGTCGGGCCAGGGCCGCTATTGAACTTTTATGTCAAGCATCCCGGGTATCGTTTGATTTCAGGTGCCGTTAATGGCGGAGCTGTGCTCGTCATGAATGGTTCAACCAATATTTCGGAACTAAAAGATTTAAAAGGCAAAAAAATAGCGATTCCGGTAATCGGCAGCACACAGGATGTCATGCTCAGAAAAGCACTGAATGAGGTTGGTCTGAAACCGACGACGAATGGTGGAGATGTGGAACTGTATGCTGCGGCTCCAGCAGATACGGCAGCATTATTCGTGCAAAAATCCATTGATGGTGCAGCAACTCAGGAGCCGTGGGGATATGTACTGGAAAATCAGGCAGAAGGAAAATTGCTTCTGGACTGGGATCAATTCGCTTGGGGGAAAGAATCAACCAATACCGTGGTAGCAGCCAGCGATGAGTTTTTGAAAAGAGAAGGATTGGCAACTGCCTACCTACAAGCACATAAAAAGGCAGTCAAATTCATTCAGGAAAATCCCGAAGAAAGCCAAGACCTGATCATCCAGCATTTGAAAAATCTGACTGGCAAAGAGCTGAGCCAAAAAGAGGTGCAGGCAGCCTTTTCTCGTTTGGAAGTAACAACGGAGGTTAATGAAAAAGTGATTCAGGAAATGGCAGATATCAGCCAGGAAGCCGGCTATATTTCCAGTAATAAAATCGACGGCTTGATCGATTTGAAATATTTGGAAGTGGCGAAATAATATTGGGTGAGAAAGAGCGAGATTCAGCAGGAGGAACGAGGGGTGGAAAGGAATTAGATGGGAAAGGAGGTCATGCCGCGATGAGACCACATGAACAAGGAAGTAATCAACCGAACGACACCTCATTGGAGACACAGATTCACACTGATTTCCAAAAAGAAATGACGTACGGAGATTATTTGCAGCTCGACCAAATCTTGTCGAGTCAACAATGTCAATCCACGCATCATGATGAAATGCTGTTTATTATCATTCATCAGGTGAGTGAGCTATGGATGAAACAAATTTTGCACGAACTGTCAGCAGCAAATGAATGCATCTGCAATCACGATCTGGAGCCTGCTTTCAAAATGTTCGCGCGTGTCTCGCGTATCCAGCAGCAATTGATTAAATCGTGGGATGTCCTTTCTACATTGACGCCAGCGGATTACCTCCAGTTCCGTGACAAGCTGGGTCATTCGTCCGGATTTCAATCCTATCAAAACCGATTCATCGAATTTACGCTAGGGTATAAGAACCAGCATGTCCTAGCGGTTTATGCGCATCAACCAGAGCTTCACGCCCAAATGAGTGCTGCCTTGCAGCAGCCCAGCATTTACGATGCGGCGATCAGGGAGATGGCTGCTCGTGGCTTGCCGATTGACCCGGAATGTTTGAATCGCGACTGGTCACAGCCGTATCAACCAAATCAGAGTGTAGAGCAAGCCTGGCTGACCGTGTATCGAAATGTGCACCAGTATTGGGATCTGTACGAGTTGGCAGAAAAGCTGGTGGATATCGCTAGCCAACAACAACAATGGCGTTTTAATCATATGACGACAGTCGAACGCATCATAGGCCAAAAGCCGGGAACAGGAGGCTCATCAGGCGTCATGTACTTACGCAGAGCGCTCGATCACCGTTTCTTCCCGGAGCTTTGGAGCTTGCGGACGCTGTTGTAAAAAAACTCTTCAAAAAAAGCAAGAAAAGCGTCTTGGGGACCCAGGGCGCTTTTTCGCATGTAGTACTCTTTTCACATCTTTTCACATATCTTACCTAATATTGGGTACAAATACCCTTCTTTTCCTGACAAACATATGTTTTCATTTTTAGTGGTATACATATTTTTCAAGAACAACCAGAAATGGAGTGGGCATTTGGATGGAAACAATGAAGCCACCTATGGAAGTGTTATATGCTAAACAGCTGAATGCGCTGCGATCCCATGATACAGGGACAAAACCTCCCAATTGGCTGATGTCGCCGAGAGCTGTGCGCGATTTTATTTTAGGAACGGATGAACCCCTCTCTTATGAGGGCGAAAGTATACCGATTACGAAGAAGTTCTATGGAGACGATGTGCTTATTGAGCGCGCGATCGTCACGTTGGCAGGCAATCGCGGCTTGATGCTCGTCGGTGAACCAGGAACGGCTAAGACGATGTTGTCTGAGCTGCTGTCTGCGGCCATCTCCGGTACGAGCACGAATACGATCCAAGGCACCGCTGGCACGACTGAGGATATGATCAAATACTCTTGGAACTACGCGATGCTGCTGGACAAAGGTCCTTCGCTGCAAGCGCTGGTTCCTTCGCCGCTATACACCGGTATGAGCAAGGGGATTATTACGCGATTCGAAGAAATTACCCGTTGTCCTTTTGAGGTTCAAGACGTGTTGATTAGTATTTTGAGCGACAAGGTGATGAACATTCCCGAGCTGTCAGACGGCATCCTGTTTGCCAAGCCCGGTTTTAATATCATTGCAACAGCGAACTTGCGGGACAAAGGCGTCAATGAAATGAGCAGCGCGCTCAAACGACGTTTTAACTTCGAGACAATCGCGCCGATTAACCATGTGAAAATGGAAGCACAAATTATCGAATCCCAAGCAAAAGTGATTCTGGAGCAAAGTGGCGTAAACATCGAAATCGATCGTGATGTGGTTGAGATATTGGCGACGACCTTCATGGAACTGCGTATGGGTGAGACTAAGGAAGGATTCAAAATCGATTCCCCTCAATCCGTGATGAGTACAGCCGAAGCGGTATCCGTCTATGTCCAAAGTGCAATGACGTCCCATTACTATGATGGCAGGCCAATTTCCATGGATCGACTGGTACAGAACATGCTGGGAGCGGTCGTCAAGGAAAACCAAAAGGACGCAAATATCCTGAAAACCTACTTTACCAAAGTGGTCAAAGAACGGGCAAAGGAAGAGGGTCTATGGGGAACATATTACAACGAGAAGAAATGGATCAAATAAACGGTCAAGACCGCTTCATCAAATCATTCGTCGAAGAAGAGGTATACAACCTCAGCAAACAGGTCGTCTATTTCCCAGTTCGTCATCATAGTCCTGCCTGCGCGTTTCATTTGAAAAAAACGATTGAAGCGTATCAACCAGAAATCATTCTGATCGAAGGACCGGACCATAGCAATCATATCATTCCGATCTTGACGGATGAACGGACGAAGCCTCCTGTGAGCATTTATTACGCGTACGCCTCAGGGGAGCAGAAATACGTCTGTTACTTTCCGTTTCTTCTGTATTCGCCGGAATATGTGGCCTTAGTCGAAGCAAAACGCCGGCAGATACCTGCTGCTTTCATTGATCTAAGCTACGGAAGTCGCCTGGAAAGCTTGGAAGACGGCCATGATTTGAAAAAGAAGAATGAAAAGCTGTCCTATCATGATGAGCGCCTGCTGGCAGGCTCGCAGTTTATTCTGCGATTATGCCAGACGATGAAATGCCGGAACTTCGATGAGCTGTGGGAAAAGGTTTTTGAGATTGATGGTATCCGCAAACAGACGCAGGATTTCGTCAAGGATGTCTTTGCCTACTGCTACCTGTCTCGAAAATGCTATGATGACGCCACTTTGGAAGCAGAAGGCGATTTGATTCGCGAGGCGCACATGCGTCAAAAAATTGCAGAAGCAAAGCAAAAACATGCGAGAATTCTCGTGGTTACCGGGGGATTTCATACATACGGACTCATCGAAGAACGCAAGACTTCCTACAAGATACAAAAGGTGCAGGAAGAAAAGATATACCCGATGGTTTACACGTACCAGGAAGCAGATCAGTTGAATGGATACGCAAGCGGGATGCCGTACGTTCATTACTACGAGAGTGTGTGGAAGGCACTAGAGAAAAAGGAGCGTGCTCCCTTCTCGAAAAGCGCCTTGGTGTACCTCCCGCAACTGCTTAAAAGGCTGCGTGACAAAGGAGAAACGACATCGACTGCGGATGCGATCGAAGCGTACAGCCTCATGAACGGCTTGGCGGTCATGCGGGAAAAGGCCGAGGGCGGTGCCTATGAGTTGATCGATTCTGTTCTCTCTGCTTTTACGAAAGGCGAGCGTTCGATTGCAACCTCACAGCCGATCGAGACATTACGAGAGCTGTTGACAGGAGACGGAATCGGTGAGGTTGCTCCAAATTCACTGGATGTGCCCATTGTTCGCGATTGCAAAGACAAATGTAAATCGCTAAAGCTCGCGATCACGACAACAGGGCGCAATCAGAAGGTGCTAGAGCTGTATGCCAAGAAGTCACATCGCGAAGCCAGTCAGTTTTTTCACTGCATGCAGTTCTTAGGCACAGAATTTTGCACGAAAGATACCGGACCAGACTGGATGAACAACCGAAATGTCAATCTTGTCCGAGAAACATGGCGTTACAGCTATTCCTCCTTCGTCGAAGCCCGTCTGATCGAGAGCTCGGTCTACGGTGGGACGGTGAAGGAGGCAGCTGCTCAAAAGCTAGCCGATATGGTAAAAGAATTGCCACAGCACCAGAGCCATGAGCTGGCAAAATGGCTTATGATGGCGGTTGTGATGGGATTGGAAGAGTTGTCGGAAAGGCTCTTTGAATCTGTAGAAGAGTCCGTTAGGCAGGATGGACATTTTCTCTCCCTTTGCAAAACCTTGAAGACACTCACGATTCTTTTGGAGCAAAAACGGTTGTTCGGTCTTATCGAGACAGAACGGCTGGAGAACTTGGTGGAAGAAGTATATTACCAAGCTGTGACCAAAATCGTCGAGCAAGGAAACCCGAACCCCAACGAACTGGATGAGTTGGCCGATCAGCTCAAATTCCTGTACATGCTGAGTGAGAAGAGACAGGCGGATGATTCCCGAGAGGTTTTCAGTGATCAACTATTGGAATTGCTGCGTAACGACAAGCTCCCCGCGAAACTGGAGGGGGTAGTGGTTGCCATCTTGTGCAATCTCGAAGTGATAGAACGCGCAGAAATTTCCAGACGTGCGCGTGCTTATATGTTCGGCTCGCCTGAGCAAATGCTGCATACCGCCGCGTATTTACATGGCGTTTTTATCGTGGCTCGTGACTACCTCTTTCATCAAGAAGAAATCTTGCGCGATTTGCATCAGATGATTACAACCTTGGCCTACGACGACTTTTTGCAGGTAGTGCCTGAACTGCGATTGGCGTTTACATATTTTAGTCCAATGGAAATTAGTATGCTCTCGGAAAAAGTGGCAGCTCTCTTCCAAACGACGGTGGAACAAGTCACGAATCCAGTCATCGATGAGCGTACCTTGCGTGATGCCCGCATGCTCGATCAAGCGATCAAGGAGGAGTTTGCCAAATGGAACCTGATTTGAGCCGCGAAGCCTTGAACCGCTGGCGGTTGTTATTGGGCTCTCATGCCGAGGAATCATTGGAAGGCAGCGGAGTCTATCAATCATCCGAGTTTTCCTATCAGGAACTAGACTCGATTCTTGAGTTTTTATACAACCGTGAATACGGGGAAGAGCAAGGCTATCGAAAAGAAGGTGGCCGGGGAGATTCGGCATTGACGGTTCCCGTCTGGCTAAATAAAATCCGCAAGCTGTTTCCCAAAAAGACGGTAGAAATCCTCGAGCGGCAAGCTCTTGATCGCTATAACATGACAGAGCTGTTGACAGACAAAAAAGTGTTGGAAAGCATGGAGCCCAACATGACCCTCTTGAAAAACATCCTTCAATTTAAAGGCAGGATGAAAGGAGAGGTCGTGAAAAGTGCAAAGGAAATTGTACGCAAGGTCGTAGACGATCTGCGGCGTCAGCTGGAAAATGAGGTGCAGACCAGCATTGTCGGCAAACGCAATCGCCACAAACGCGGCTATACAAAGTCGATGAAAAATCTGGATGTGCATAAAACGATTCGCAAAAATTTGAAAAACTACGATCGCAAAAAAAGCCGTTTTATCATCGATGAGCTGTATTTCCACAGTAATATCCAGCATCACAACAAATGGAACATCGTCATTGTCGTGGATGAGAGCGGCAGTATGATGGACTCTGTGATTTACAGCTCCGTTATGGCAAGTATTTTTTACAAGCTCGCTGCCTTGAAGACGCATTTGGTTATTTTTGATACGAAGGTCGTTGATTTGAGCGCTAGACTGGATGATCCGGTCGATGTGCTGATGAGTGTGCAACTTGGTGGGGGGACTCATATTGCCCAAGCGCTCAAATACGGAAGAACACTGCTCGAAAATCCATCGAAGACGATATTTATCCTCGTCAGCGATTTGGAGGAGGGCTATCCGATCAAGGAAATGTATCGCCAGAGCAAGGAAATTATAGACGCAGGCTGCAAGTTTTTAGTGCTGACGGCTTTAGATTTCGAGGGCAACGCTACGTACAACCAGCATGCAGCAAGGGTATTGAGCGATATGGGAGCAAATGTCGCCGCGATCACGCCTGATGAGCTCGCGCAATGGATTGGAAAGGTTATCAAATAGAGAGAAGGAGGAGTAAGGAATGGTTTTACGAAAGACAGATCTGAATCCGGTTACCAAGAAATTTGTGGAGGAGTTTATCAGTGCAAGTGATCGAAACAAACATTTGTACGATGAAATCGCTGATTACGTTGCAGGTGACACGGACGAATGCCCGGCAATTGCAGAGGACCCGCGGTTTTACAGCTATACGGTTCGATCTGAATTTGACAAGCTGAAAAAACGCGGCGAGGAGCTGGCCTTCTATCGAGCAGCTGTGCTGATCTACAAGGCTAGCAACCGTTTTTATGATAAGAAAAACGTGATGGATGAGTGCTTCCTAGACCAGATTGAATTGCAGAGTATGAAGGAAATTAGTGATGCAGATATCCGTGCAAGAGATCAGAAAGCATTGGAGGCCGTGAGAAAAACGGCTGAGCATTTTGGTCCTGCCTTGTTTGGCGAATTTTTGTTAAAAGCCGCGGATGATTATCGTGCAAGTATCAGCCGTGATTACTCCTCAACATTTGATCGAGCAAATTTTTTGCTCTTCATTTCGTATGCGTACACGATTTCTCCGAGTATTTTGGAGGAAGCAAAAGAAAAGCTGATGCCGATCTATTATTACCTAGTTACAGGTGATACGCGCGAATATATAAAAGAGCTGCATACCATTTCAAAAGAAGTGGTGACCATGCAGTTTTCGAGCAATAATTTGCTGACCAACGAGTCGTTGTACCCTTTATACGTCAAAGAGAAAAAGGCTGCGCTGCGAGATAAATATTATCCAGGAGAGCAGGTCAAGGAAGGCTCCCTTTTGAACCAGAAGCATTTGAAGCGTTATATGGAGCTAGTCATCAGCTTGCTGTACTTCCGCATTCACGTCAAAGGCGGGATCAGTGCATTCCTGAAGAAGGAAGAGGAGATGGATCGGGAGCTACACAATACCTTGCAAATCCTTTTTGACATGTTCCCGCTTGATATTTTGTCCGAAGATAAGAGACTGTTTGGACTCGTGCACATGGAGGAGCCTTACGATCTACTGCTGGGACTGCGCGAGCATTTGCTATCCCCGCCGACAAATTGGGAGCAAGTGAAGCTACTGGTGCTGGAAGACGTAGCGAAATCAAGACGTGCGCTTGAGCTTGCTTCGATTCCGATGGTAAAAGGATTCTTACACAAAACACTGGCGGCAGAAGGCGTAGATCTCTCCGATTTCCAGCCTTCTTTGGAAGGGATTATTCAAGACGCACTGCGACGTGCGAAGGGCTCGATAAAGCTGGCGAGCTATTTGGATGAAAAAGCTGTCCTAGAGGATGTGCTCGAGCATGTGCATCTGGAGGACTTACAACTCGTAAGGCAGCAGATGATCCTGCTGAGCTTCTTGCCTGTGGACCATCCGTTTATTGCGCGTCTGATTCCGTTCATGTGCCAATACAAAGACAAGTCCAATCGCAGAGTAGGCCATATGTGCTTCGCTCATGCGTTCCAGGATCGATTGGCCGCCATCATCGATCAATATCAGAAGGACGAAGCTGTAGATATTCAGACACTTTTCTTTCAGATTTTGTCGATCAAGGAAATGCACTATTATTACACAGACGTCAATGAAGAGGTGTATCGTTCGTTGGTCGTAGCGAATCCGGAAATGAGTCTGGCTCAATTTGACAAGCTGGATACAGAGCTTCGCGTGTTTGTGATGCAAACCCTATTAGCAGCAAAGGAGACGCTGTCAGAGGAATTGCGCAACCAAGCGATATTGCTCGGATTGGGTGACAGCTCGAAGAAAGTGAGCGGCCTCGCTGGTGCAGCGTTTCTTCAAGCCAAAGACAAGGAGCTTTATTTGCACGTCTATCAAACCGAGAAAAAAGCAAAGGTCAAGGAAATGGCGCTTGATGCGATTCGCTCCCTGGACAATAACAAGGAGATTTTCCAAGAGCTGTTGACAACAGAAAAGAGCAGCAAATTTAAAACGCTGCTGCAAACATTTATCGATGCCGAGGAGCAAGGGCCAGATGCGAGCTTGACCCATTTGGGCAATCTGACCGACAAGCGCAAGCTCACACGAATTAAATGGATGCCACTGGAGCGCATGCCAGTCCTTCGCGACCAAGACGGCAACGAGCTAGGTCAGGAAGTAATGGAGTACATGCTAACCGCTTCGATTGATTTCCCGACAGCGCCAAACCAGCTGGTACTTGACTTGAAACCATCTCTGCAGGCGGCATCTGTTGCTGACTTTACCGTAGAAGTCTTGCGCACATGGCTCGATAATGGAGCAGTGGCCAAAGAAAAATGGATCATGCCGCTCTGCGTCGCTTTCGGAGATCGACGTATAGTCGATACGATTGGTCAGTTGATTAAGGATTGGACAGATCATTCTCGCGGTGCTTTGGCTGCTGAGGGCGTGCGTTCTCTGTCGTTCTCGAATGATTTGACTGCGCTGCGTCTAATCGACCAGATCAAGCGTACGATCAAAAACAGGCAAGTCAAATCAGCAGCAGAAGAGGCGCTGTCCATGGCGGCTGCGAATCAGAACATTTCCGCGATGGAACTGGAAGACCGACTGGTTACCACGCTTGGTTTCGATGCGTCTGGCAAGCAAGTGTTTGACTACGGCGACCGCACCTTCACGGTCAAAGTCAGCAACGAGCTAGAGCTGGAAGTCACGAACGACAGCACAGGAAAAGCGGTCAAAAATCTACCTGCACCGTCCGCAAAAGACGATCAGGAGAAGGCAGAACAAGCGAGATTGACTTTTGCTCAATTGAAAAAAGACCTGAAAAATATGGTGAAAGTACAATCTCTTCGTCTGGAGGAGTCCCTGTCCAAATCACGCTATTGGTCAACGGCAGCGTGGAAACGTCTATTTGTGGAGAACGTGTTGATGCAAAAATTCGCAATTGGACTCATCTGGGGTGTATACGAGGACGGAAAACTCGTAGATACATTCCGCTATATGGACGATGGAACATTTAACACCGTCGACGAGGATGAATATGAGTTGGCAGATGAGCAGCTCATTGGTTTGATTCACCCACTGGAGCTGGATGAAGAGGAGTTGAACGGCTGGCGTACTCAGCTAGAAGATTACGAAATTACTCAGCCATTCGAGCAGTTGAATCGTGAAGCGTTCCTGCCAACGGAAGAAGAAATAAAAGCCAATGAATTGCTCCGCCTACCTGTTGAATCGTATTCACCTACCGCTTTTGCGAAAATGATGGAGAAATTCGGCTGGGTCAAAGGAACGCCGCTCGATGCCGGTTATTATTATGAGTTTTACAAGCTGTATGATGGAATGGTGGCTGAGTTGAAAATCAGCGGGGCGAGCATTTCGTATTGGGAGGGCATGGAGGATGTGAAGCTGGAAGCGTTGGCTTTCTATCCAAATAAAGATGCCGAGTACAAGCATTTTTACTTCAAACCAGTGGATCGGCTGAAGCTCACCGATATTCCAACACGCATTTTCAGCGAAACCGTTTATGATGTCATGCGAGCAGCAGGAAAATAACGATGGCGGATTTCACATCAGAATTTCATCGGTTTATCGCGCTGTGCAACGAAGAGTATCTAATCAAATACGCGAACAAAGGAATTTACAATCGTTCCATCAAGGAAATGGAAAAAGGAATGACCATTTCTTACGAGTTTGGGGACGATTACGTCGAGTGTGCGCTGTCAGATGACAGCGTATGCCGACTTCATGCAGATATTAATCGCTTTTCCTGCTCATGTCCATCTGACAAGATATGCAAGCATGTCATCATCTCCATCGTCTACTATGCTCAAAACCATTTGCAAGCAGGAGCAGAGACCGCGGAAGAGCTTGCGACCTACAAGCCTGACTTTAGCTGGCTCTTGCAATTGCAGCCGACTCACATTAGTAAGGCTTTTACCCCAGCTCAGCTGGAAGAAGTGCTGTTTCGCCTCGACTATTTCGAGGAGATGGAGGTCGTTGAAACATCCTTTCTAACCATGACATTGCGCACCCAAGATATATCCGTATCTTTTGACAGTGAATCGGAGATCGGGAAGAGCATGTGTAGCTGCAAGGCGAAAGGCAATTGTCTGCACAAGCTGGAGGTCATTTTACGCTATCGGGCCATGCATCAGCTACAGGATCGTGAGCAGTTACAAGCATCCGTAACTGATGTCAGCTACGAAACAGATGTCGTAGCGGAAGCCAAATCGCTGATCGCAGAGATTATTGGCATTGGCTTGGCGAAGCTATCCCAGACGATTTGTTCACGGCTGGAGCTGCTTGCTATTGCTGCGCATAACGGCAATCTACCCCGCGTGGAAAAGGATATTCGCGGCATTCATGGGGAGCTGAACTTATTTTTTCAGCGTCATGTCAAGTTTTCAACGGAAGCGCTGCTCGATCGACTTTCCCGGGTGTATCTGAGTTTGCTTGCCCTAGAGAAGACCGATCACACCGAAGCGAAAAAGCAGCTACTTGGCAGCTTTAAAAGTAAGTACCATATGGTTCCGCAGTTAAGTCTGTATGCTTTGGGAGCAAATCCATGGGAGACGCGGTCAGGGTACAAGGGGATTACGTATTACTTTTATTCGCTCTCTGATCAGCGCATCTACACGTATACAGAGGCGCGCCCCGTGTATTATGAAGGCATATCCTTTTCCTTCAAGGACAGCTATAAAGGCAAGGTACCCTGGGGCGAGTTGATTTCCATGGAGGAGCTCTCTCATTCACAGGTCATCCTGACACAGGCGAAGACGAATCGGGAGCAGCGCTTGTCTTCCAGTGAAGAGACGCGGCTAACCATCGTTCCCAGGGATAATATCGAAGAGCTGGATCTCGGCAAGGTGCTCGTTGGCGACTGGTCAAGTGACTGGAAGGACCCGGCAGGCGATATGTTTGAGACTGCGTTGGACTCGATTTTTATATTGAAAGCGAACAAGTTCAATCAAGTCGAATTCGATCAGAAGGCGCAGCAGTTGATTTTGACGATCGAAGACGAGCAAAGTCATTCCCTCCAATTGAGCATCTCCTATCAGGGGGAATTCGCCCGCAATATACGTCATCTCGAACAAAACAAACGGCTGCTAGAGTTGCGCGATGTGTATTTGCTTGTGCAAAAAATAGCAGATGGGCTTTATCCGATCAGCATCATGCAGGGCAAATCGCTGACGAGCTTTAAGTTAGACCTATAACGGTGAGGGAGTGGACATACAATCATGGAGGAGTTATATTCCTTTACCGAAAAGCTGACTGATTGGCAGGAACGCTTGTTACTCAAAGGAATCCATAAGCTTGACAGGCAAGATTTACAGGAGCTGAAAAAGCTGCAAGAGCTCGCGGCCGAATACGATATGAGCTTCCTCGCCTCATTGATCGAAGACCTACAAGTGGAGGGCAATCGCTATTTGCAGGAAGTAAAAGCGGATGCGGAATTGTTAACGCAGCAGTATTTGTATGTGGTGCAGTACGTCAATATGATGAAAAAGCCTATGACTCGATCATTATAATAGGAGCTAGTGAAGAAAGGGAGATTCTTGAAGAGTCTCTCTTTTTTCTTTTGCTTCCTGTCAGTTGCTCACAAGGGGCTTTCGCTTAGACATTTCGATCAATGGATGGTCGTCCTCCTTCAACCTGTGCTATCCTTTTTCTGGAGAATTTTCAATATGGGCTGTTAAAAAGTGAATTTTTCAGTTAATCTTTGAACAACTCTCTCGCTGCCATAGGGGAGAGTTTTTTGTTTATAAATAAAGTTGTAAAGAAACTGAAAATAAAGGTAAACAAAATGAAAATATAATGACAGAATATTGTCTAAAATAAAATATGTTTGAATGGTAAAATATTTGCAACTAGAATTGGGGGAACACAGATGAAAAAGAAGAGCTTTTATCACACGCTAATTGCCATGACAATCGCAGTATCTGCGGCTTTGGCAGGGTGTTCGTCGGGGCAGGATGCGTCCACTAGCGCTGGACAAGCAGGGGGTACTGCGGAAGCTGGAAAAACAGGAGGAACTCTCGTCATCGCTCGTCTGTCCGATGCGAACAACCTCGATCCGCATTTCCTGTCCCAAATCCCTTCAGCAGCAATCGTTCATCACAAAGTATACGAAGGGCTTGTCCGCATGGATAAAGAAAGCAAATACGTCCCATCTCTCGCAAGTGAGTGGAAGCAGCTCGATGACTTGACGTGGGAGTTCAAGCTGCGCCAAGGCGTGACGTTCCATGATGGCGCACCATTCAATGCGGAAGCGGTAAAGGCAACAATCGCTCGCGTTCAGGACCCTGCCGTTGGCTCCAGTCGGATTAATATGTTTGAAGCAATTAAAGAAGTGAAAGTAGTAGATGAGTATACCGTACAGTTTCTTCTTAATTACCCGTACGCACCGCTCTTGTCAGTTTTGGCGAGTGCGGAGGGAAGCATCATCAGCCCGAAAGCCATTGAACAATATGGAAAAGATTTGAGCAAGCATCCAACCGGTACGGGCCCGTACAAATTCGAAAAATGGACGCCGGGCCAAGAAGTAGTTCTCGTAAGAAACGATAGCTATTATGGTGGTACACCAAACCTGGATAAAGTCGTTTTCAAAACTGTGCCAGAAGACACGACTCGCCTAGCGATGGTTGAGACAGGAGAAGTTCAAGTGGCAGAAAACCTGCCTGTGACAGACATCGATCGCGTGCAAAATTCTCCATCGATGCAGTTGGGTCGATACCCTGGGTTCTCTGTCGATCACATCGGATTGAATACAAAGAAAAAACCTTTTGATGATGTGCGTGTCCGTCAAGCCATTGCCCACGCAATCGACAAGAAGACCATAATTGAAGGCGTTTACAACAGTGTGGGAACGCCAGCTCACTCCTCGATTACACCAGCGATGGTTGGGTACAGCCCGAATGTAAAAGACATTCCGTATGACGTCGAGAAAGCCACACAATTGCTCGCAGAGGCTGGATATCCGAACGGCTTCAAAGCAAAAATCGCGTTGAATGACAACAAAGCACGGATTAGCGTAGCCGAGGTTTTGCAGCAACAGCTGAAGCCAATCGGTATTGACCTGCAACTGGATGTCATGGAATTCGGGGCTTATATCGAAGCAGCATCCAAAGGGGAGACAGACCTGTTCATGAGTGGTTGGGGGAATGCTACGGGCGATCCCGATTACAACCAAGCGAACCTGTATCACTCGAAAGCACATGGCGCACCTGGTAATCATTCTTTCTACAACAATCCAGAAGTGGACAAGCTGATTGACGAAGGACGCAGAGAACCTGACGCAGAAAAACGCAAACAAATCTATGAAAAAGCACAACAAATCGAAATGAACGAAGCTCCGCTTATCCCGTTCCGATTCTCCGAGAACTTGGCCGCGATTCAAAAGAATGTACAGGGTGTATGGATTAGCCCTGCAGGCCATATCGAGATTGACGAAGTAACGATTCAATAATACGAGGCGCCGCTGACATGATTATGTCAGTGGCGTATTTTGGTTGAAAAGTAGAACGCCATCGCCTAAGATAGATTATATTTTGTTGACCAGCGTGTAGCGGAGGTGGAATGACGTGAAGCAAGGAAAAACGAATGCAATGCGGATATTGGATAAAGAAAAAATCACATACACCATGCTGACATATGCGACGGATGATGGAAAAATCGACGGAATCGCTGTCGCCCAAAAGATCGGTCGCGAAGAGAATGTTGTCTATAAAACATTGATTTCGCAAGGGACGAGCAAATCGTATTATGTGTTTGTCATTCCCGTTGAAGCTGAGCTTGATCTCAAAAAAGCGGCCAAAGCAGTCGGAGAGAAAAAGATCGAGATGATTCCCGTGAAGGAGATCACCAAAGTATCTGGCTATATTCGTGGTGGATGTTCGCCAGTGGGGATGAAGAGGTTGTTTCCGACGGTGATCGATCAACGAGCACAATCGCTAGAGACGATCATTGTCAGTGGCGGAAACATTGGCGTCCAGATCGAGATGGCAGTAGAGGGCTTGTTACAAGCAACGAAAGGCTCCTTAGCAGATGTATCTGCAATCTAAAGTAAAAAGGCCACGGCATTAGCTGTGGCCTTTTTGCTATTTATAGAAAGAGTCCCGTCCAAACTTGGATAGGGGTGTCGCATGAGCAGCAGTTTACTTCACCAGCAAGATAAGGAAGATGGGCAAGCAGCTCTTTATCCTCAATCTCAAGAGCACGTCGGTATAATCCCTGAAGTCCGCTGTCATTTGTCATGTCCGGTCTTTTGGCGATGATTGAAAATCGTTTCGCTGTACCGTGAGAAACGGGATCGTCTTCGTAAGCAAACAAGATCTTCTCCTCTTCATCGGGCCATATGTAGATAGATTGATCACAAGTCGGACAAACCGTTACATATTCGTCTCCCGCCGAAAAGGTGAGAAGCATGTTAGCAATGTCTTTGTCCCCACGAAGCGCAGCGTCCGCAGCCAGTATGTAGCGCTTGTCTGCATCATGCTCTCCCATCCGTGCTAGATGAAGGATTGATTCTGTTTGCTCGGTCAGTGATAGAATGGCATGGCGGTATTCACGATAGATCTCTCTGATAGTCTCTTGATCCAATATTGGTATGTGATCTCGTAAAAACTCCGATGGTATATCCATATGAGGCTCATTATCGCTACTGGCTTCGAACATGCCGCAGGTTATGAAGATGTCCAGCAGAATATCAGTGCTCTCAGTTTTTAAAGCGATCTCTACTAAATAGGGGACAGAAGCATATGTACATGGATAAATCGTATTTTGATGATACAGAAGCTCCCAATACAACTCTTCTTTTTCCTCGGAAAAATAGTCGTGCTGAACATGCTGGATGAGCGCAGGGACGCGATCAGACAAACCATAAGGACCTTGTAGCTTACCCCATACTGGACTTGCTAAATCTAGCATCAGAACATCCCCTCTCTTGCTGAAATGATCCACTATTCCCATTATCATAGTAAAATTTTCCTCATTCTGCTATAATTTGAGAATGATTATCATATGCATTTTTCGCATCGGATGGGGTGGACAGAGTTGAGTTCTACAGATATTCAAGAAAACATTCATCTTTTTTTCGACAAAATGAATCTGGAATCACAAAATGTGGATCAGAAAACAAATCTGACCCTTCATCCTGAGATGGGTGAGGGGTATGTTCGTCGGTTTCTTCCTCGGTATGATATGGAAGTTGTTGTATCCGACTATACATTTTACCGATCACAGAGCATCTCTCTATCTACGAAAAGCCCTATGGTAGAGCTTAATTTTTGTTTAAAAGGGGAAAGAGGCATAAGCGTGGAAGGCAAAGAGCACCAGTTGCTGCCAGGACTTTGCTCGCTTCAATTCATGGCAGAAGTGGAAGCAAGGTTTGAATATGTTGGAAATGAGCCGTTCTACATGCTTGGCATCGGTATTCCTGTGTCGACCTTTCATCATTTTATGGAGGAGGCGAATGGAGAGCGTTCCATTGAATTCGGACAAGTTCTTGGAAAACAATCGTTTCGTATCTTTCAGGAAAAGTTGTCTCCTGCCGCTTCCGTTGCACTCCAGCGTGTAATGAAGTACGGCACCAAACCGGGAACGAAAAAGGTTGAGATGGAAACTGGCGTTTTGGGACTGCTTTCGATGGCGTTTCAATCCTTCTTGCTTGGTAGCGAAAGGGCGTCTGTTCCCTTATCAAAAAGAGACAAAGAAAAGATCGCGCAGGCAAGGGTGATCATGTTGGAATGCATGGCAGACCCGCCTTCATTACCTGAGCTGTCCCGAATGATTGGTTTAAACGACTACAAGCTGAAGACAGGTTTTAAAGCAATGTTTGGCACGACCGTTTTTGGCTACTTGCGAGAAATGAGGTTGGAAAAAGCCTTATTTTTACTTCAACAAGGGGAAATGAATGTGACCGAAACCTCGAGTGCCATCGGATATACGAATTCGAGCTACTTTGCGGAAGCATTCCGGGAGAAATATGGAGTCAACCCAAGCGAATTCGTGAGACGTTCCTCTAACAGGTAGGCTCAGTATCCCGATAACCAGCAAACTATTCCGTCTACAGGTAGTATGGATGACCGACCAGTAGTATCATTTGGGGGCGTTGATAACGAATCTCATTTACATAATGTTTTATGTAGGAGACCCTCAAAAAGGAGAGAAGACGGAGTATGCAGCTACAAGGTACTGTTTTTATCGCCCTTGCTATCATTTTCGTTCTGATGATAACAGGATGCGATGGAGGAGCGGCAAACACAACTGCACCAATTACGAACAAACAAGCGGGACACCAAGGCTCAACGCCTGCAAAGAGCGAGAGTGCTTTTCCAAGGACGATCTCGCATCTATCCGGTGAAACGGTCATTCAGGAAAAACCGATAAAAATCGCGACACCGTACATTGCTTTTGTTGACTATTTGGCCGTCTTGGATGAGTATCCGGTTGCTGCCCAAGGTGTATCGACCATTACAGCGAATTTTCCCAGTCTCAGTAAACGAGTGGCGGATAAAAATATTATCGATCTGGGGATGGAGGTTGATCTGGAGAAGCTGCTGGCCGTTCAGCCTGATGTCATCATTGCCGCTGATGACATGCGCGACCAATACGAAAAATTATCGCAAATTGCACCAACTGTCATCTTGCGACAGGCTGGGGATTGGCGTGAAACCCTTCAACAAATGGCAGCCATTATTGGAAAAGAGGAGAAGGCTACGAATGTGCTAGCCGAGTTTGATCGAAAATCCGCGGCATACAAAGAACAGCTCGCCTTTCGCAGTCAGGAGTCAGTCATGTTCGTCATGTACAGAGGGAAAGAGCAGTTCATTACTTGGAACGATGGACGGTTCGATCCATTTTATGATGGACTTGGCTTGAAGCAAACGGAAGGGGCCAATGAAAATGGACAGCTTTCATTGGAGAGCCTCGCTCAATTAAATCCAGACCATCTGTTCGTCATTAATAATTGGCAAGCGCCGATTCAAGGTGGAGTGAAAGAGGCCTTGAAAGGAAGCAACGTCTGGAATAGCTTGAACGCTGTCAAAAACCACCGGGTCTATGAATTGGCAGACCCTTCGTTACCTGGACCGATGGCACTAGCGAAAATAGACGGGATTGAAGAAATCATGAAAGCGATGGGTAAGCAAAAATAACGGGTACGGTCACCTTCCTGTATACTTAATCACATAATCGGAACGACTCGGTAAGCAACTAAAGGAGATCCATACGTCATGAAATCAGACCGAATAAATTTCCCAGCGGGGTTTTGGGCGGGATTACAACGACTAGGGATTGCCCCCCTCGCCCTAGTTCGCAGAGCACGCCTGCCGCTTACCATTCTTACAGAACCAGCTGTAGTCACCACTGCCCAATATTTCAGAATCTGGCAAGCGTACGCCGATCTAGTTGGTGACACAGCTATGGGAATCATCAAGCTTTCCACCACCTTTGAAGCGGCACAATACCCACCGACTGTTTTAGCGACCTACCATGCTCGTGACTATCGCGACGCGCTTCATCGAATGGCCCGGTACAAACAGCTGTGCCCTCCTGAAAGGTTGCGTATAACAGAGGAGGGCGAGCGCTGTACAATCGAATTGGAGTGGATGCACAGCGAGCAACCCGGACCACCAGTCCTAGTTGGAACCACGCTAGCCTTTCTTCTAGAACTTGGTCGCCGGGGCACGGGCAAGCGTTTAACTGCACAGTCCGTGGAATTTTCTCACTCGATGGGGGATGTCACTGCTCTTGAAGCTTACTTTGGCTGCCCGATACGGATTGGTGCCACCGCTAACCGATTAACAATCCATCGACGCGATCTGGACCGCCTCTTTCTTTCGTATAACAAAGAATTGTTGGAGATATTGACACCTGTATTGGATCGATCATTGGATGAGCAGGGCAGTCATTCGATTGCTGAGATGGTCAAGTGGATCTTGAAGCGAAGTCTAACCGGAGGCCGCCCTTATATTCGAGCTGTTGCCAGCGAGCTGGGCATGAGTGATCGTACCTTGCAGCGCCGCCTTACGGATGAATGCACAACGTTCAAGCAACTGTTGACACAGGCTCGACATGAACAGGCTCGAGAATACTTGGCCGACCCCAAGCTCGATATAAAAGAAGTGGCCTTCTTAATTGGCTATGAAGATCAGAACTCTTTTTACCGGGCCTTTCGCCTTTGGGAAGGCGATACACCTTCCAATTGGCGTTCCGAATACTTTAGGGTTAATCCCGCCGTCAAAGAATTCCCAAGCTAATCCATTCCAAGCAGGGCTACCATTTTTTCAGTTTCACTATTTGGCGGGTTAAGCAAGAGATTTGGCGTTGTACGCTAGTTACCGAACGATCCACACAAAGTACGATAATCTCTATCCGGAGCACAAGGATGTTCCAAGATTAACTTCTAGTCAGCTTGCTGCGAATGACTACAAAGGAGACAAGTGTTATGGATATGGGATTAAGGAACAAAACAGCTTTCGTAACTGGATCGACGAAAGGGATTGGGAAAGCAATTGCCACGGAGCTTGCCAGAGAAGGAGTCAATGTCCTCGTAAATGGACGAAATAATGATGAGGTAGAACGAATCGTACATGAATTGAAGTCGCAATTCCCGGATACTTCTCCTCAGAATGCTACAGCCGATATTGTGGATAGGCAGCAAAGAGACGCTGTATTTGAGAAATATCCCCACGTGGATATTCTCGTTAATAATATGGGTATTTATGAAATCATGTCCTATGAAGAAGTTGACGATGAAGTATGGGAAAAATACTTCCGAACAAATGTCCTTGCCGCTAATGGATTATCGAAATTTTACTTGCCTACCATGTTGAAGAACAATTTTGGACGAATTATCTTTATAGCAAGTGAAGAAGCGATCATGCCTTCAGGGCAAATGCCTCAGTATTGCATGACGAAATCGATGCTATTATCACTGTCAAAAAGTCTATCTAAACTAACGGTAGGAACTGAAGTCACCTCCAATACAATCATGCCTGGACCAACGCTTTCCGAAAATGTCTATCAAATCATCGATAGCTTGTTTCCTGATGATAGGGCATTTTCGGAAAAAGAGAAGCAATTTATGGATGCAAACCTGCCCCAATCCGAATTACAGCGGTTTATCAAGCCTTTTGAAATAGGCAGACTGGTAGCATTCGTATCCAGCCCTTATGCAACCGCATTTAAAGGTTCACCAATCCGTATAGACGGGGGCATGGTGCCAACTATTTTTTAACAGGTTGGAACCGTTATATCCTCACAAGCTGTATGAACGCTTGGGATTTACGCGAGCGATAGAGAAAAACTTTTCAAACGGGAGACACTTGTGAAAAGCTACTGGCTGCAACTGTAAGGAAGATACACAAAAGTCCTGATGCATCTGTTCATCAGGGCTTTTTCTTTGCTTACTCTGTTTGGAACGAACCGAAAATCTCCAGGTAATGTGCATTGTACATGATGCCGAGTACATTCCCAAATGGATCAAGGACAGAAGCCGTTTTGAATCCGTCACCACGCTGGATTATGGGTTCGTACTCTCTTGCTCCCATGGATAACAACTTATCCAGAACGGATTCGATATCGTCGACGTGCCAGTACATCACAGCGCCACCCGGACCAGGTACCGCAGCAGCAGGTGCGAAACGGCGATCAATAAGGCCTAGTTCGTGCTTGTAGTCTCCAATGCGAAACTCGACATAGGCGAGCTGTCCATCCGGTCCTGACCGCTCGAAGTACGGCGCATTGCCCAGTAGTTCGGTGTACCACTTTTTTGCCGTCTGTACATCATCCGCCCAATAACTGATCGTAGCAAAGCCCCGCAAGGTTTGGTTGTGACTCATCATCGAAGTTCCTCCTTTAAATGGATAGTACTTCCGATTATAAGGACCAACTACTGACAACTGTTTGTCAGTAGTTTGAAATTATTTCCCCTTAACTGTACTTACTCAGCACATCAAAAAACTCTTTCAGAAAATGATAAAAAAGCTTTTCAGAAGGGGGAAGCTCACGGTTGTTGGGGATGATAATGCCCACTGTTCGCGTCACCAATGGCTCACTGATCGGGATTTTCACTGTCTCACGGGGAACGTTATCCGTTAATGTAAGCTCTGGCAACAAAGTGACGCCCAAGCCTGCCGCCACCAAACCTTTAATGGCATCGATGTCTTCCCCTTCAAAAGCAACTTGAGGAGAAAAGCCCATTTGCGAGCACGCATTGACAGCGATAGTGCGGAGGATGAAACCGGGTGGAAACAACACAAAAGTATCTTCCTGCAACTGACTGAGACGCAAGCTCGGTTGCTTGGATAGCGGGTGCTTCGCGGGCAGTAGTGCCACGATATTTTCAGCGAAGAAGATGTGGCTGCGCACATTTTTTTCCTGAGTGGGTACAGGTCCAAGAAAAGCCAAGTCGATTTCACCGTTGATGACCGAATCGATCAATCCCTGATAAGAGCCTTGCTTTAATTGAAACCCGATGTCCGGATACCGGGCTCGAAAACCGGAGATGACTGTTGGCAGGGGATTGGCGGCGAGGCTGCTCGTAAAACCAACACGAATCGTGCCACGTGACGGGTCGAGGAACTCCTCAATCTTCTCTTTTGCCTTCTCGATTTCGTTCATCGCCATTTCGACATGCTGCAAAAAGATTTTTCCAACTGCCGTCAGCTTGATATTGCGACCTTCGCGGAGGAACAGCGACACACCGAGCTCCTCCTCCAGATTGGCGATTTGCCGACTGAGGGCAGACTGGGCGACGTGCAAATGATGTGAGGCTTCGGTGAAGTGCTCTCGTTTGGCAACCTCGATGAAGTATTGAATCTGTCGTAGCTCCATGAATACCCCCACCTTACCCATTTATCTCGATTTGAGATAGATTTTGCATAAATTATATATTGTTTGTATCGTTTCACTCAATCTAAAATTAACATACCAGAGAGAGCAAGGAGAGTGGAGATACATGACGACACAAGGAATGCCTGCTAAGCAAGGTCTGTACGATCCGATTTTCGAACATGACGCTTGCGGAATTGGTTTTATTGCAAATTTGAAATCGAAGTCGACGCATGATATGGTCCGAAAGGGTCTGAAAATTCTGTGCCAATTGGAACACCGCGGCGGTCAAGGTAGTGATCCGGAAACGGGAGACGGTGCAGGGATTTTAACGCAAATTCCACACGCCTTTTTCAAAAAGACCTGTAAAGAGCTGAATATCACGCTGCCAGCGCCAGGCAAATACGGTGTAGGTATGCTATTTCTACCGATGGATGAGACGAAGCGACAAAAGTATGAAGATCAGCTGGAGGCGATCGTCGCAGCTGAGGGACAAAAGCTGCTCGGCTGGAGAACAGTTCCTGTCGATGCGACGAAAATTGGCAAAACGGCTGTAGCGAGTCAGCCTTATGTCCGCCAAGTATTCATCGGAGCCAGCTCGAATATACAGGACCAACTGGCATTTGAACGGAAGCTGTACGTCATTCGCAAGCAAGTGGAACAGGCAGCAGGTGCTGATTTTTACGCCGCTTCCATGTCTTCGCGTACGATTGTCTATAAAGGTTTGCTCACACCAGGACAACTGGATGCTTTTTACCTTGATTTGCAAGACAATTCTTACACTTCTGTTTTCTCGGTCGTTCACTCGCGTTTCAGCACGAATACATTCCCTACATGGGAGAGGGCACACCCGAATCGTTACTTGATTCACAACGGGGAAATCAACACCTTGCAAGGAAACATTAACTGGATGATGGCTCGTGAAAAAATGTTCCAGTCTGAGGCGTTTGGTACTGATTTGGCAAAAGTGGTGCCAGTCATTGATATGGCGGGTAGTGATTCAGCGATTTTGGATAACTGCGTGGAGTTCTTCTCGCTGGCAGGTCGCTCCTTGCCGCATGTCGCGATGATGATGATTCCAGAACCGTGGGATCAGGATGAGCGAATCGACGAAAATAAGAAAGCTTTTTACGAGTATCATAGCTGCCTCATGGAGCCGTGGGACGGTCCAACAGCTATTTCTTTCACGGATGGCAGACATATCGGCGCGATTCTCGATCGAAACGGATTGCGACCAGCGAGGTACTATGTAACGTCTGATGATACCATCATTTTCTCATCGGAGGTTGGAGTTCTCGAAGTACCAGATGAAACCATCGTACAAAAAGGTCGGCTCAGCCCTGGACGGATGCTGCTCGTCGATCTCGAAGAAGGCAGAATCGTATCTGACGAGGAAATCAAGCAAAAAATCGCAAGTGAACAGCCATATCAGGAGTGGGTGAAAAACAACCTGCATGCGATCGAGGATTTGCCGGCAGAGGGTCGCACGGAGGAGCTGCAAGGAGATAGCCTGCTTGCGCACCAAAAAGCGTTTGGCTATACACAGGAGGAAGTCGACAAGGTACTAGCCCCAATGGTGGCTGAGCAGAAAGACCCCATTGGTTCGATGGGCGTAGATACACCACTCGCGGTACTGTCTGATCGCGCACAGCTTTTGTACCACTATTTCAAACAGTCATTTGCCCAAGTCACGAATCCGCCAATTGATGCGCTACGGGAGGCTTGCGTAACATCGACCCATACTGTGCTTGGAGCGGAAGGAAACCTATTGGCACCAGATGCGAGCAATTGCCGCAGAATTCGTTTGGCTAATCCTTTGATCTCCAATCAAGAGCTAGCGAAGCTTCAGGCGAACCCATACCAAGAGTTCAAGGCGAAAACATTGCCGATACTCTTCCCGGCGCAAGATGGCGAACAGGGGCTAGAGCTGGCACTTGATCAATTGTTCGCTGCGGTGGATGAAGCGATTGCTGCTGGCTACACCTTGCTGATTCTATCTGATCGCGGAATGAATCAAGACTTGGCTGCGATCCCTGCTTTGCTGGCTGGAAGTGGACTTCACCATCATCTCGTCCGCGCAGGAACACGTACCAAAGCGAGCATCATCATCGAATCCGGAGAACCACGTGATGTACACCAGTTCGCTATGCTGATTGGTTACGGTGCCGACGCGATTAATCCTTACGTCGCCATCTCAACTGTAAATAATCTGATTGAATCGGCTAAGCTGAAGGATCTTACAAGCGACGAAGCAGTCGAAGTATACCTGCAAACAGCTGTAGAAGGTGTCGTGAAAGTCATGTCCAAGATGGGCATTTCGACTATTCAGAGCTACCGCGGCGCACAAATTTTTGAAGCGGTGGGCATCCATTCTGCCGTCATCGATCGCTATTTTAGCCGTACGCCTTCTCAGATATCGGGGATCGGACTTGATGTGATTGCACAAGAGACTTTGCTTCGCCATGCAAAAGCATTTTTGCCAGAGCATTCCGAGGAAGCATTGGAGGCAGGCAGCGATTTTCAGTTCCGCCGTGACGGTGAGTTTCACCTGTTCAATCCCAAGACAGTTCATGCTCTGCAAAAAGCTTGTCGGGAAGGTAGCTATGAGCAGTACAAAATCTATGTGGAGCAAGCGACAGCACAGCAATTCGTAGCCCTGCGGCATTTGCTTGATTTCAAGTCCAATCGACAGCCGATTCCACTGAACGAGGTAGAATCTGTTGACTCCATTGTTCATCGTTTTAAAACGGGGGCAATGTCATACGGTTCTCTCAGCAAGGAAGCACATGAGACCTTAGCGATCGCCATGAACCGTTTGGGTGCGAAAAGCAATAGTGGAGAAGGCGGCGAAGATTCGGCACGTTACATCATGGATGAAAACGGAGATTTGCGACGCAGTGCCATCAAGCAAGTCGCATCGGGACGCTTTGGAGTATCTAGTCATTACTTGGTCAATGCCTCTGAGATCCAAATTAAGATGGCACAAGGAGCAAAGCCGGGCGAAGGCGGTCAATTGCCAGGAAGCAAAGTCTACCCATGGATTGCCGAAGTACGCGGATCGACACCAGGAGTTGGACTCATTTCGCCGCCGCCTCATCACGATATTTATTCAATCGAGGATTTGGCACAGCTGATTTTTGACTTGAAAAATGCGAATCCACGTGCGCGAATCAGCGTGAAGCTCGTATCCAAGGCTGGCGTCGGAACGATTGCGGCTGGTGTAGCGAAAGGTCTTGCAGATGTCATTGTGGTCAGTGGACACGATGGCGGCACAGGCGCTTCCCCAAAATCAAGCATCAAGCACGCAGGATTGCCATGGGAACTCGGACTTGCTGAAACACATCAGACACTCTTGCTGAACCAGTTGCGCGACCGTGTGGTTCTGGAAACGGACGGCAAACTGATGACAGGCCGCGATGTCGTCATTGCAGCTTTGCTCGGTGCTGAGGAATTCGGTTTCGCTACGGCACCACTTGTTTCCATAGGGTGTGTCATGGCTCGCGTATGCCACCTCGATACATGCCCAGTGGGTGTGGCGACACAAAATCCCGAGCTGCGCAAACGGTTTAAAGGCGATCCGCAGCACGCCGTGAATTTCATGCGTCTCGTTGCCCGTGAAGTTCGTGAGATTATGGCGGAGCTGGGCTATCGCTCCATCGAGTCGATGGTCGGTCAGAGCTATGTGCTGAAAATGAGCGACAAGGCAAAAGAACATTGGAAAGCCAAGCACGTTGATTTGTCTGCGCTCTTGTTCCTACCGGACGTTTCCGAGGAAGTGGGCCGCTATCATCAACGCAACCAGGATCACAAGCTAGAAGAAACGCTGGATCGTCAAAAACTGCTCAAGCTGTGCAAGCCAGCATTGAATAAACAGCAGCAGGTAGAGGCAAAGCTCGCCATCACCAATACGAATCGCGTAGTCGGTACGCTCTTAGGCAGCGAGGTAACCAAACGTTTTGGCGAGCACGGTCTGCCAGAGGATACAATCCGCTTGCATTTTACTGGCTCGGCAGGACAAAGCTTCGGGGCATTTGTTCCACGAGGGATCACGCTTCATCTCGAGGAGATGCGAATGACTACGTAGGGAAAGGATTGTCGGGCGGCAAAATTTCGGTCGCACCGTCGAAAAAAAGCAAATTCGCTCCTGAGCACAACATGATTATCGGAAACGTTGCGTTCTACGGAGCGACCTCTGGGGAGGCGTATATAAACGGGATGGCTGGTGAGAGATTCTGCGTTCGCAACAGTGGAGTGACTGCTGTCGTTGAAGGCGTAGGCGATCATGGCTGCGAGTACATGACAGGAGGACGCGTCGTCGTTCTCGGCCCCGTCGGCAAAAACTTTGCAGCAGGCATGTCAGGCGGTACTGCCTACGTTCTGGCAGAGGATAAAGAGAAGTTTGCTGCGATGTGCAACCAGGAGATGGTACTTCTGGAGACACTGGAAGATCAACGGGAAATCGCTCGAGTCAAACGCTTGCTGGAAAACCACGTCAGCCTCACAGGCAGTCGTCATGCACAAGCTTTGCTCGATGAGTGGGGACGTACTGTCCAACAGTTTGTCAAAGTCATTCCAAAAGATTACAAGCAAATCGTCGCCACGATGGAGGCGTTGGAGAAATCCGGTATGAAGCGCCAAGAGGCGATTTTGGCCGCTTTTGAAATGAGCCAAAAGAAAGGCGATGCCAAAGCACCGAAAAAGAAAGCGCCCGAGCAAACCTTTGTCTCTGTGGGCAAATAAAGAGGATCGCCGATGACTTATTTTGTGAGTCGTCGGCTTTTTCTTTTGGTAACCAATCAATTGTCCATGACGTCATAGGTTTAGGTGTAAGATTTTGCTAATAAGCCAGCGAAAGAAGGGATCATGGATGAAACGATTCACCATCATGGCTGTATCCATCGCTGCTCTGCTATTCTCGCCAGTTATCGCCTCCGCTAAGGAAGGCGTGATCAACAGCAAGGGAGAATGGAGCGTGGCACCTACATTCGAGGAAGTGAAGGACTCGGGTGGACTCTACGCTGCAACACTGGGAGACAGTCCAGCCAACCAATCCTGGGGTTTCATTGATCAAAGAGGAAAGTGGGTAATTAAGCCTCAATTCTCGTATGTGGGTTCCTTTGCTGCAAACGGACTTGCCCCCGCTGCACAAAACCTGAAATACGGTTACATCAATAAAAAGGGAGAATGGGTCATCAAGCCGCAGTTTCATCCCATTGAGCAAGAGAAAGAAATGGTAGTGGACCGTTCCTTTTCCGGGAATGGGTTAGCCTGGACATACAAGGAGGGAAAAGTCGGCTTTATCAATACGAAAGGCCAATGGGCGATCAAACCGCAGTTTACCTATGCGAGTTCGTTCGGTGCAGACGGCTTGGCAGTGGCGGATCAGAATGGGAAATTAGGCTATATTGACGGGAAAGGAAGTTGGGTGATCAAACCCCAATTTGAGCAAGCTAATAAATTCGTCAACGGGATAGCCAAGGTGATGATCAATGGTAAGGTGGCTTATATCAACGAAAAAGGCAAGGTACTGTTCAAAACCAGCTATACCGATGCGGGCGACTTCCATCAAGGGTTCGCATGGGTAGTGGTGGAGGGGAAGGTTGGTTATATAGACACCAAGGGAAAGCTAGTGATTAAGCCTACCTTTGAACCTGATTACGGAATGAATACGAGCGCAGGCGACTTTCAATCAAATGGCTTGGCACGGGCCTTGTTGAACGGAAAATGGGGCTTTATCAACAAAAAAGGAACATGGGTCATTAAACCGCAGTTTGCTTGGGTGAGAAAGTTTTCTCCTGCTGGCTTTGCCGTGGTCGGTGTCCACTAGTGAAAATGGGAACGAGGTGCAGGTTTCGCCCTGCACCTCGTTTTGTCAAACATGGTAGAAGCTTGCTTTATTCTGCTCGGTCTCTATCGGCATCATTATTCGCAACATCCCACGTGTCATTGCCGTCAGCCGCTACATTCTCTCCCATTTCGTTGCCAAGTGCACCCCCGGCAACTGCACCTGCAATGGTACCAAGCGGCCCTAAAATAGAACCTACGGCAGCACCTACTGCCGCACCGCCAACCGTTCCTACTGCTTCAGAAGCTCCACTGCCTGACATGTTCGCTTCGTTGTTGTCAACGTTGTCAACAGCATCGTTGTGATTACGTTCGTTGTTAGTAGTCAAGATTGTCACTCCCTCGATTAGTGTTGGGAAGTTCTGCTATATTGAACGTGCAGCCCCAAGGCATAGGGTGCCCCAAACCAATCATTTTATTCCAAAAAAACGTGAAACTGGAGGCAACGAGATCATGATTCAATCCATCATCCATATCGCACTAGTGGTCAAAGATTATGATGAAGCCATTGAGTTTTATACCAAGAAGCTCCATTTTACCTTAGTGGAAGATACGTATCAGCCAGAGCAGGATAAGCGGTGGGTTGTCGTATCTCCACCTGGTTCTGTTGGTACTACGATCTTGCTTGCAAAAGCATCCAAACCTGAGCAAGAACTATTTATCGGGAATCAGGCTGGCGGAAGAGTTTTTCTCTTTTTAAACACAGATGATTTTTGGAGAGATTATCAGGAGATGGTCGCGAGAGGAATCCAATTTGTGAGAGAGCCAAGCGAACAGCCGTATGGAATGGTGGCGGTCTTTCAGGATTTATATGGCAACCTGTGGGATTTGCTACAGCTGAATGAAGATCATCCGATTGCCAAACGAATGAAGTAGCGAGTTACCCAGCCAGAAAAAACAGGTCTTACCTCCAGTGATGTGGATGGAAAGACCTGTTTTTCATTTTTTATTACACGATATAGGACAGTCCCATGATCAAAATAATTGCCACAACAGAAAGAATGGTCTCCATCACTGTCCACGTTTTCAGAGTATCTTGCACAGACATATTGAAGTATTCTTTGATCAGCCAGAATCCGGAATCATTTACGTGAGACAGGATCAGGGAGCCAGAACCTGTTGCCAGTACCAAAAGCTCTGGGCTTGTTCCAGGGACTTGCATCGCGATCGGACCTACGATACCGGCTGCTGTCATCATGGAGACGGTTGCAGAGCCAGTTGCCACACGGATCAAGGCCGCGATCAGCCAGCCTAAGAAAATAGGGGAGATCGCAGATGCAGTAGCGAGCTCAGCAATGTAGTCACCTACACCGCTGTTCAGCAGTACTTTGTTAAATGCGCCACCTGCACCGATAACGAGCAAGATTGTCGCGGTTGGGGCCAAGCAATCATTTGTGAATTTGAGAATATCGTCTTTTGTAAAACCGCGGTTGAACCCGAGCGTCCAGAAGGAAACAATCACGGCAATCAACAGAGACGTAATCGGGCTTCCGATAAAATCAGCCCATTGGCGAATGGTATTATCTTTTGGTAGAGTCACATCTGCAACCGTAGCAGACAGCATCAACAGCACAGGGAGTAAGACGGTGAAGACGGTGATCCCAAAGCTAGGTAAATCATGCTCGGATATTGGTTCCGCCAACTGGGAAGCAAGCTCTGGAGAGATACTGGTCTTGACTCGTTTACTAATCCAACTGCCGTAGATCGGTCCTGCAATGATCGCGGAAGGCAGAGCCACAATGATCGAGAGCAAAATCGTTTTTCCGACGTCTGCCTGGAACAGATCGACAGCGGCCATAGCAGCAGGGTGCGGCGGCACGATCCCGTGGACGATGGAAAGGCCGGCTACGAGCGGAATTCCGATTTTGACAAGGGAGACACCTGTTTGTCTGGCAATCGTAAACACGAGTGGAATCAAGAGAACAAAACCAACCTGGAAAAATACCGGAATCCCTACGATAAACGCCACGAACATCATAGCCCAGTGTACGTTCTTCTCACCGAAGCGATTGATGAGAGTACGGGCAATGCGTTCGGCACCGCCAGATTCTGCCATCATTTTGCCAAGCATAGTTCCCAAGGCAAGCACGATCGCGATAAAGCCGAGAGTGCCACCCATTCCATCCTTGATCGAATCCACAACTTTTACAAGCGGCATGCCGGATGCGATTCCCACAAATCCAGCGGCCAATAACAACGCAATAAATGGGTTCAGTTTGAAGCGAGTAATGAGAACGAGCAGAAAGATGATGGACAGCAGTGTAATGACGAGTGGCATGACGAACCCTCCCTAGTTGTTGTCTCTAGTTGTTCAACCGCTTTTGGAATTCGGCTATCAGCTTGTACTCTTCCAGCAGGTTGTAATAAACACGCTCGTATATATAGAAAAGCTCCAAATAGACACTGGATCGTTCCAAATCAGGCTCATGGCGATGCGAAATATGAATCATCTTTTTCACATCTTGCAAATGATCCATTGCCCCCAATGCATGCATCGCCAAGAGAGCGGCACCAAAGCTCGAGCTTTCATGACTCTCTGGAATCAGCACTTCATAGCCGAACATATCGGACATAATCTGGCGCCATTCCCGCGAGCGGGCGAATCCACCCGATGCACGAATTTCCTTGGCTCCACCTGCCAGGTCCCGCAGGGCGATACCGATGCTGTAGACGCTAAACAAGATTCCTTCGAGAACAGCACGGATAAAATGCTCGCGCTTGTGATGGAGGCCGATACCGAAGAAGGAGCCTCTTGCTTGTGCGTTCCAGTATGGAGCTCGTTCTCCGGATAGGAAGGGGAGAAAGAGCAACCCGTCTGCACCAGCTCGAACATGCTCAGCAGCTTGGATCATGACTTCATAGGGATCAACGCCGAGCTGTTTGGCTTTTTCCACTTCGGGCCAACTGAATTCGTCACGGAACCAGCGAAGCATGATCCCACCGTTGTTCGAGGGACCGCCAATCACCCAATGGTTTTCCGTCAGCACGTAGCAGAAAGTCCGTCCTTTTGGATCGGTGATCGGCTCTGGAACTACGGTTCTTACAGCGCCACTCGTGCCAATCGTGATGGCTACTTGTCCATGATCAATGGCTCCGATGCCGAGGTTTGCCAAAACCCCATCGCTAGCACCGACAACAAAGGGCGTATCTGGATCGATCCCGATCTCTTCCGCATAACGAATCTTCATTCCTCGCAGGATATGAGTAGTCGGTACAGGCTCACTGAGATGTTGCTTGGAAATGCCTGCAACTTGGAGCGCCTCCGCATCCCAGTCGAGCTTTCTCAGATTGAACAGCCCCGTAGCTGAAGCAATGGAGTAATCGACGATATACTCACCAAAAAGCCGATAAATGACATACTCCTTGATCGAAATAAACTTGGCTGCCCGCCGAAACGTATCAGGCAGATTCTCCCGTAGCCACATGATTTTGGGCAGTGGGGACATGGGATGGATGGGCGTGCCCGTCGCTAAGTAAATCTGATGACCGACACCGTCTGCTTTTAGTCGATCTGCTTGTGCCACGCTCCGATTGTCAGCCCAGATGATACTGTTCGTCAGGGGATTGCCACTCGGGTCGACAGCGATCAGACTGTGCATGGCAGTAGAGAAGCCAATACCACCGATCTCGCTTTTGGCAATGCCTGAATGCTCTAGTGCTTGCTTCAATGCCTGGATGACAGCAGCAAAAATCGTCTCCGGTTCTTGCTCAGCCCAAGACGGCTGGGGAACGAGTAGCTGATAATCGATATTACCCGTACCGCGGATGGCGCCGGAAGGAGTGAATACAATTGCTTTGGTACTGGTTGTCCCGATATCAAGCCCGATAAAATAGGTTTGTGTCATAGAAGTCACCCCTAATTGAATGCGCTTTCAACGTGTTGTCATGGAGATAACGCGATTATATCGAAATTTTTTTCATTTGTTAAGCATTAAGAAAAAAATTATTTTATAATTAAACACTTTACACGATGCTTGTATGTTTTGCATTTTTCTCCTGCAAATTGCAAGAGGAGGGCAAGCAAAAGAAAAAACGCCTGATTTACAGGCGTTTGAGTGAGATAGCTTCGCGAATGTGCTGGATATTGGCGATCGTATCATCCTGCCGCCGTAAGGATACGGCTACATAGAGGAGATCGATCAGACTTAGCTGAGCAAGCCGGGACGATAGTGCTTCCGTACGAAATACGGTTTCGCGTGAAGTCGTGTACAAGCACATATCTGCCAGACGTACGAGGGGAGATTTCCCATAGCTCGTAATGCCGATTGTCTTTGCGCCGGCTTCCTTGGCAACCCGCAACGCTTCTAGAATATCTTTATTGGAGCCAGAATGGGAGATGCCAACGACGACAGCACCCGCGGGAAGCAGGGAGGCGGACATCACTTGGTAGTGAGCATCAGAATGATAGAGACAAGGGATGCCTGTCCGCATAAATTTGTGGTACGCATCCTGCGCGATGACGGCTGAGCCTCCCGAGCCATAAAACTCGATCCGGCTTGCGTTTTCCAAACAGGAGACGATTTTCATTAACTCCTCTTTATTGATTATCTGCTGTGTATCCCGAATCGTCTCGATATTTGCTGTGAAAATTTTTTCAGCAATCGCACTGACGTCATCGTCGTCGAGGTTGATTTCTTGGTGAATGGTTTGCTTTGGGTTCGTGACTTCACTTGCCAAGGCGATCTTGAATGCTTGGTAGCCGCGAAAGCCAAGCCTGCGACACAGACGAAATACGGTAGCATCTGCACACTGGCATTGGTCGGCTAGCTCCGTGATCGAGAAGTGAATAATTTCACTGGCATGCTCCAAAATATAGTCGGCGATCTGTTGCTCTTTCCCGCTTAATTGCGTATAGATGGCGCGTAATTGCGTGAGCACACGAGGAGCATGCGAGGTGGAAGCGTTCATCAATAGGTACCTCCTAACGTTCCATTGTGGATCTGTACTGATAGTATAAGGAAAATCAGACTCCTTTTCATAGGTTCGAAAAAATTTTCTTCATTTTTGATGAAAGATGAAAATTTTTATCTTATAATACGTGGTAACGGATATGTTCCAAAAGGAGTGACGTACACGATATGAAACTTGCGATCCTCGGATTAGGAAAAATGGGGTACAATCTCACGCTTAATTTGCTCTCGCACCAACATGAGGTCGTAGCCTATGATGTAGATTCTACGCGTGCAGAAGAGTTGAGTCATGAAGGCGCGATTCCAGCATTTTCGGTGGAAGACTCTGTGGCCAAGCTGCCGACACCTCGCGTAATATGGCTGATGGTACCGGCAGGAGAGATTGTGGATCAATTGGTTGATCAACTCTCTACCTTGCTTGCTGCAGGGGATATCGTCATTGACGGTGGCAACTCTCATTACAAGCAATCATTAGATCGCTATGCTCGCTTAAAAGAAAAGGGCATTCACTTCATGGATGCAGGTACGAGCGGAGGCATGGAGGGAGCACGCCACGGAGCATGTATGATGATTGGTGGAGATCGGGAAGCATTCACTCATATTGAGCCGATGATTCGCGACATTAACGTTACAAACGGATATTTGTACGCTGGGGAAGCGGGCAGCGGTCACTTCTTGAAAATGATTCATAACGGGATCGAATACGGCATGATGCAGGCAATTGGGGAAGGCTTTGAGGTACTTGCGAAAAGCCAGTATAACTACGATTTTGCCGAGGTCGCACGCGTGTGGGCAAATGGTTCCGTCATTCGAGGCTGGCTGATGGACTTAACAGAGCGAGCTTTTCGGAAAGACGCTAATCTCGATGAAATCCGTGGGGTCATGCATTCTTCCGGGGAAGGAAAATGGACGCTGGAAACCGCGCTGGATCTACAGGCAGCCACACCCGTGATTGCGATGTCCTTACTGATGCGTTACCGTTCGTTGGACGAGGATACGTTCCACGGAAAAGTGGTCGCAGCCTTGCGCAATGAATTTGGTGGACATGCCGTAGAAAAGAAATAAGAAATGGGATGACCGTAAAGGTGCTTCTATGGTTGAAGCTCCGGGGTCATCCTTTTTTGTTTTGTATATGGAAGAAGAAGGAATTTCCATTCATATAGCAAAGTATGCAGGTATCGCCCAAAAGTTTGTCTGGTCGAAAAGTGCTTTTTTATTCAGTAGCTTCTAAAACGATGGGAGGATGGAAAGATGAGCGTTGAAGAGGTTGTTTTGTACAAGAATGAGAAAGGAATCGTGACCCTTACGCTAAACAGACCAGAGGCATTGAATGCATTGAACCGAGATGTCCTTAATCAGCTTTCGACCATCTTGGACAGGATCAAAACCGATCCCAGTGTGAAAGCGGTCATCCTTACAGGGGCGGGAGAAAAGCTTTTTCGGCCGGCGCCGACATCTCGTATCTGCATCAGGCGACACCGTTGGAAGTAAGGGATTTTGCTCAGTTGGCCGTTTCAGTGACCAGTCAAATCGAATCGTTGGGAAAAGTAGTCGTTGCTGCGATTAATGGCTATGCGTTAGGCGGGGGCCTTGAGATCGCTGAATCGTGCACGCTGCGTATTGCGGTTCACCAGGCCAAAATGGGACATCCAGAGGTGCGAATTGGAGCCGTGGCAGGCTTTGGTGGAACAACCAGACTCCCTAGGCTAATCGGAAAAGGCCGTGCCGCGGAGTTGCTTCTGACAGGATCAGCGATAGATGCGGATGAAGCAAACCGAATGGGACTGGTAAATCGGGTCGTTTCGCGTGAGAGGCTCCTAGCAGAAACAGAGGAGGTTCTCCAAGAAATTTTGTCTCAGTCTCCGCTGGCAGTGAAACTAACGTGGGACGCGATTCATCGAGGGAGTAACCTGACAGTAGAGGAGTCCGCACTTCTAGGCGCAGACTACTTCGGACTCGTGGCATCCACCGAAGACTTCCGGGAAGGAACCAAAGCATTCTTAGACAAGACTCCACCGCGTTTTACAGGGAGATAATCACACGAGCTTCAATACCTCACACAATTCAACCAACCGCCTAACTCCGTACATCTGATGGCGATTGCGATCGTGAATGCTACTGATCGCATCCGCCGTCACTTTTTTGGCCTGCTCAATACTTTGATTTTCTACTGCTTGTACAATTTCTTTCATGTTCGTTAAAAAATACACTGTATTGCGCAAGGTGCGGATAAGCAAAATCTTCCGTATATCCATGGGAGTGAATTGGCGGTAGCCATTCTCAGGATCTCGTGGCAGTACTAGCAAGCCTTCTTTTTCCCAATGGCGAATCGCAGACGTTGTGACTCCTGTGTAAGCAGCGACTTCACCAATCGTCATGCGGTTTCGCCACTTTTTGTTTGGAGGCAAGGGGAGATCGAGATTTTCTAAAAGTTCGAGTGTTTGGTCGGCTGCGACCTTTTCTTGTTGGAGGTTCGCCTGTTCTTTATTCACGAGCCAAAAGGCAGCATCCATATCCGCTTTTTGAAGCGATCGAAGGACTTCACAGGTGACAGCAACCCCAAAGCCGGGAAACATGGCGCGAAGGCAACGAAAATAGGCAAGATGGATTTCTGTATAAAGTCGATAACCATTGTCTGCCCGATCAGGAGCAGGAACGACTCCCCATGATTCATAATGACGCAAAGCACTCGTACTAATATGTAGCTCTCGAGCGATCTCAATCGGCTTGTAATAAGGCATCTGACGCACCTCCCGTTGGTTTGTTATCGCGGATTTCACTATACCAAGAACAACATGTTGAATCAATTGCTTCTGTTAATTGGAAAGTCGTAATACTTTTACCCTGTTCAGCATGGGAGGAAAAAGCGAAGATTGTCAGTAGATATTCATTCTTCTTTTCCAGAGGTGAGACAACGTATGGCCATTGTTCAGCTACGATCAGAGAACCCGGACTTCTCGTACATGATCAAGAAAAATCCGAATTCCGGACTGAGTTTACGATCCATTCGAAAAGGCATCGCATACGGATGGTTTTCCAATGCGGATACATATAACGTTTACTTTAAAGATGCAGAAAATGAGGTCTCCTATAAACAATCCGAACAGGAACATTTTGAATATTTGAATGTCTCCCGGTACAATACACCCTTGTTTCCGTTAAATGCGATCAATGAGTTTTTTTCCGCTCCGATGAAGCAACACGACGAGCGAGATACTGAAGGGTATGAGCATGTTTTTTTCATTAACATGATTCACATCGAACGATTGCTGTATCTGACATTTTTTGAGAAGCACCTCAAAGATTTCACCTTTGAACTCAAGCACCACGCCGATAAAAGCTACGCTCTGACCATCACAACGAAAACGAGTCTGCATCAGCTTCTCCATGTCGTGAGCGTGCTCTGTCTATTCTTGAGTATGTTTGGAAAAGAGTACATCGATATATCTGATAACATCCTGGATAAATACATCAAAAGTATCCATGTCATCGACGCACCTTTTTACATACGAAGCCTGTTCGCTCGCAACTTCCTGACAACGAGAGAGCGCTATCGAAAGTATAAGACCGAGATCGAGAAGACGAGCCGCTACCCCATTCAATTGGAGTACGGCAGCACCGGTTTGCAGAGAAGGAACTACATCGCGAGTAAGCTTCCTTTTACCAAATCCATTGTAGATATCGGATGCGGAGAAGGATTTTATGCGATTCCGTTCGCTACCAAGCTGCCGCAGTATTACTATGCCATCGATATCGATGAACAACCACTGGATTTAGTCAGACGCAGGGCCGAGGAGAAAGAGATATCGAACCTGATTTTGTTCCGTTCGCTTGATCAGTTTTTACAGGATTATAACGGTGAGCAGGTAGATGTCATTTTGACTGAGGTCATTGAGCATATGAGTAAAGAAGAAGCGAGAGCCCTCATCAAGCAAATCTGCAGGACTTTAGATTTTGACCATTTGATCATTACGACACCGAACTCGGATTTTAATCCGTTCTATGAGCTGGAAGGCTATCGCCACGACGATCATAAATGGGAAATGGGACAAGTAGAGTTCCAGACTTGGATGACCGAGATCATGGAAGAAGCCGGGGTGCAGGGGCAATTTGTATCCATTGGTGACGGCGTGAATGACATACACACCACTCAAGGCGTCATTGTCCAGAGAAAGGGGGCGTAACGATGCTGTTACAGACGCAGGTTCACACGATTTTTATGCTCGTCGGTCCCACCGAATGTGGGAAAACGACTTTTGCTAAGGAAGTACTTATACCGAAGCTTTCTTTTGAAGATGAACAAAAAAACGTAAAAGCAAATGTCCAATACATTTCTTCGGACAGCATTCGCCAGGAACTGCTGGGCTATGATTACGACAAGTATGATCAGGTGATGCTGGAAGCCAGTGAGCAGGCATTTCAGCTCCTGTTTGAAAAGCTGCGCTTGGTGACTTCGTTCCCAATCAACGCCGAATTCGTGGTTGTCGATACAACAGGGCTAGCAGAAGACTTCCGCTCGAAAGTCCGCGAAATTGCAGTAGAGAACAATTACCGCTTGGAAGTGATCCTCTTTGATTATCGCAATCGGGAAGATTACTACGCATCCGAGCGGTCAAAAAAACTGATTACGAACCATATTCTCCGGTTGAAGCAAGAAGTGCTCCGGGCATTATCCAAGGAAGGGTACCACAACATTCACAGGATACGGCACAAAGATTTTTACGCACTAGCAGTTGGGGTAGCTAATCCTCGTTATGAGGTCGTAATCGAAAATAAGGATGCTTATCTGGCTACGATCCTTCCCAAAGACCAAACATACATCATCATCGGAGACATTCACGAATGCGTCCACGAATTAAAAGGTCTCCTGCAAAACTACGGATTCAAGCTTGAGGACAATCGTCTCATCTCGACGGACAAGGTGCAGCATACCAAAATCATCGTAGCAGGGGACTGGATCGACAAAGGAGCGCAAACCAAGGAGATCATCGAGTTTCTATACGAAAATCAACAGCATTTCTTGTTTGTGCTCGGGAACCACGAAAATTTTGTCTACAAGTACTTGCGAAAGGAACTAAAAGGGGTAGACCCACTGCTATTGGAGAATTACTTTGATTCCACAAACGTCCTGGAAAAAGACGCTGAATTAACAGAGATGTTCAATCACCTATATACGCTCGCTCAGCCGTTTTATCGATCGAACGCACTGACTGGCCCGTCCTATTATGTAACACACGCTCCCTGCAAAAAGAAGTATATTGGAAAGCTTGATGCGAATTCGATGCGTCGCCAACGTAATTTTCGGATAGACCGAACAGCTTCATTGGAGGAGCAACTCGCATTCTTGACGGTTGAAGCGGTCAGTAACCATCCGTATCACATTTTTGGACATATCGCTGCACAAAAAACGTTTCGCCTGAAGAACAAGCTCCATCTCGATACCGGATGTGTGCACGGAAATGCTTTGACCTCCGTCGTGATCGCACACAAGCCGTTTTTCAAATCGTTTCAGTCTGAGCATCAGGTGATGACTGATGAGCTGCCGATCTTGTTCCATGCAGAAAGACAAGTATCCATGGGAGATTTGGAAGAGGAAGAACTCCGTCGACTCCGTTACTGCTCGCAAAATAAGGTCAATTTTATTTCCGGAACGATGCCTCCGGCGGATAAGGATCAGTCGACTCAGGAATTGGAGTCGTTGAAGGCGGGGCTGGACTATTTTGCGAATCGAGGTATTCATCAAGTTGTGTTGCAGCCGAAATACATGGGTTCGAGATGCAATCTTTATCTCCATTATGATCGCGACAAATGCTTTGCGATCAGCAGGAACGGTTATGCCATCAATCAGGTTGATTTGACACCGATTTATGACCAGCTACATGCAAGGTTCCGTGAATACATGGAGCAAAATGAAATGGCGATGCTTATCTTGGATGGCGAATTGTTGCCGTGGAGTGCAATAGGGAAGGGCTTGATCGAAAAGCAGTTCAAACCAATCGAATCCGCGTTGCGCAGTGAATTTGCATTTTTGCAGGAAAACGGTTTTGAAGACGCGCTTCACCAACTCATTCACACCTATGACGAGAGCGGATTCGAAAAAGACCAGTTCCACCTTTCCAAGAGTGCGCTCACGGAAAAATTCGGATCGAGCTTGTATCAAAACTACAAGTATATGCGAGAAATCAAAGAAAGCTACGTTCCTGTCGATAAGCATTTGGAGGCCTATCACATTTACCAAAAACAGATGGAGCTTTACGCAGGAGAAGGGGAGCTTGCCTACAAGCCTTTTACTATTCTCAAGACCGTCTATTTGAATGGGGACGAGCAATTGCCCGATTGGAAAACATCCGATATGTATCGCTTCGTAAATGACGATCATTTTCTCGCCATCGATTTATCTGAGCCGAATGCGTATGAACAAGCGGCACGTTACTTTTCCACGATTACACTGGAAAACAAGATGGAAGGCATCGTGATCAAGCCAGAGGTCATCGATCAGAAGGTAGTTCCTGCCATGAAGGTTCGCAATCCGGAGTACTTGGCGATTATTTATGGCTACGACTACCGTTTTCCACACAAGTACCGAAAGCTGTTCAATCAGAAAAATAGTACGCAAAAGCTCAAGACTTCGATGAAGGAACACAGGCTGGGTGAGCGGATGCTTGGGTTCAAATTCAACGACATTACACCAGAAAATACGGAATATCAAAAAGTAGTCGCAACGATGCTCTTTGAAGTGGCGAAGGAAAAAGAGATCGATCCGCGATTGTAAATGAAAAACGAGAAGCTGCTGACTGAGCAAGCTTCTCGTTTTGATTTGAAGAGCTATTTGTTGGACGATGGGGCAGCATCCCATGCTTCGATATTTTCAAGGCCTTCAATGCTGTCCTTGTAGAACACAGGATCTTTTCCTGCCTTTTTCTGTTTCATGTAATCATGCAGCGCAGCATAGGCGATTTTCGATAACATGGCGATCGCAATCAGGTTGACAATGACCATGAGGCCCATGAACAAATCGGCCAAATCCCATACGAGTTGTACCTTTGCCACAGAGCCGAACAACACCATGGCGAGTACACTTAGACGATACAGCAATAGCCATGCTTTGCTTGTCTTTAAAAACTCGATATTGGTCTCGCCGTAATAGTAGTTCCCGATCAAAGTACTAAAGGCGAACAGGAACACCATAATGGCAAGGAAGCCAGAAGCCCAAGAACCGATATGAATGCTCAGTGCTGCTTGGGACAGCTCAATGCCACTCAATCCTTGTTGTGTGTACGCGCCCGACAGCAAAATGATGAAAGCTGTGCTTGTACAAATCACGAGGGTATCGAATAGAACACCGAATGCTTGAATCAGACCTTGCTTCACTGGATGGCTTGTCGTTGCCGTTGCCGCAGCGTTCGGCGCGCTACCCATACCAGCTTCATTTGAGAACAAACCACGCTTGATTCCGTGCATCAGTGCTGCACCCAGGGTTCCACCAGCGATTTGTTCGATGCCAAAAGCGTTTTTCACGATCAATGCGATCAGTGCAGGCATCTGAGAGATGTTCATCATCATAATAAACAGGGCCATCCCAATGTACAATACAGCCAATACAATTACGATGTACTCCGACATTTTCGCGATTCGTTTGACACCGCCGAAGATGATTGCCGCAAATACAATCGTCATGATGATACCGAGTACCAGTCTATCTGTCCCAAAAGAATTTTCAAAGGCAATCGTGATGGTGTTGGATTGCACGGCGTTAAATACGAGACCAAACGAAAGGGTGATGAGGACAGCAAACAGGGCGCCCATCCAACGTTTATTCAACCCTTTTTCCATGTAATAAGCCGGACCGCCACGAAAACCGTTTTTATCCTTGATTTTATAAATCTGAGCGAGCGTACTCTCAACAAAGCTGGATGCAGAACCAATAATCGCAATGACCCACATCCAGAATACGGCGCCAGGACCACCTAATGCGATCGCAATGGCAATTCCTGTAATATTCCCTGTGCCGACACGCGCGGCCATACTAATAGCGAAAGCTTGAAAAGGGGAGATGCCGCCATCGTCTTTTGCTCTTCCTTCTTTAATGGAACGGAGCATGTCCGGCAACATACGTATTTGCAAAAAATTGCCCCGGTAGGTAAAGAACAAGCCTAACGCGATTAGCATGACAATGATAATATAGGACCACAAAAAATCGTTTATGGAAGCTGTTACATCGAGTAGGAATTGTTGCATCGTGTCACCTCGAATTTAGTTATGAATTTTTCCTTAGTATTCTCTAAAAAATCGTTACATCCCATTCCTGAGCCATATGTTTTAACAAAGAAACGCCCGCTACACTGTTTCCGCAACCGTCAATGGAAGGTCCAAAAATACCGATTCCACAACCATCTTGAAACGGTGAATGTGGTTTGCGGTTAGGAGGAACCAGTGTCATGATACCGCCTGAGACGCCACTTTTTGCTGGCAAGCCAACATTCGCGGCGAATTTGCCCGATGCATCGTACATGCCACAGGTGAGCATCAGTGCTTTGGCTAGACGGACGACATCTTTCGGGAGAACTTGTTCGTTGCGCATCGGATGGTAGCCATCGAGTGCCAAAAGGAGACCGATCAAGGCAATTTGCTCGGTGGTTACTTCAATCGAGCATTGGGTGAGATAGACCTCCAAAGCGTCTTCCACTTCGCATGCCAAATAGCCGGTATCCTTTAAATAGTGGGCGAGTGCCCGGTTTCTGTGAGAGTTTTCCCATTCGGAAAGAAACACTTCCTCGTTCACCGTTGGCGTAACACCGGTAATTTTACTGAAAAATGCATACAAGTAGCGCAGCTTATGATCCGGTGTTTGACCAGGGAGGAGTGAAGCGGTCGTAATCGCTCCCGCATTGATCATCGGATTAAAAGGCTTACCTGGTTTGTTCATTTCCAGACGGATAATGGAGTTGAATGCATCTCCAGTCGGTTCTACATCTACCCGATCCAACACGTAAGGGATACCATGGTAGCAGCAAACAGCAATAAAACTGATTACTTTGGAAATACTTTGCATCGTGAAAGGAACTTCCCAGTCACCCGCGGTGAGCATTTTTCCTGTAGGCTCGATGATACAAATGCCTAACTGATTCGGATCTGTTCTGTACAAAGCAGGAATATAACTGGCACATTTTCCTTCAGATGCCTTGGAACGATATTGTTCCACCCATTGTTGTAATTCATCCACGAGTAAAACCTGTTGAATCAACGCCTTTCCCCCCAAAAATCGAATACATTGCTCTTACGCGAAGGATATAGAAAGCGCTTCCATGCTTCGCGAAATACATATAATGAACACTTTACAACCACCCTACAAAATAAAACAAAAACTCACAGATTGTTTCATGTAAGTTTCACATTTTTTTTAGACTTGTGCTTTTTACGCATTCTCGATAAAAATAGATAGGGGCATCAAGAAACAACATGGGAAGTGAGAGGCATGCCTGTTCAGACACAAGTAAAACGAGATTGGTATATATTGGCGCTCATGCTTATTACGGTCCCATTGGCAGGAGAGTTGAAATTTTATCCCGTCAATGAGACATTTCGAATTAGCTTTGGAGCTCCTACCTTTTTCTTCTTTTTATTACTGTTTCAAAGAATTCCATCTGTGCTCGCTGGCTTTTTGACGGGGATGACGGTCGTATGCTTTCGGATTGTGATCGACCTCATCGCCGGGAATCATCCAGCATGGGAGGCTTCCCTCCAAGCGCATTATTCTAGCTTTTTCTTTTATTTCGCTTATTCTGTTCTGTTTTATCTAACTGGAATGCGCCGTTTTCACAACAGGACGATACTGGTTGGATTGATGGGAATGTGCATTGAGGTATTGGCTGATCTGGTGGAGGTTCTATCCCAATATGTGCTGCTGGATACGGTCCTCACTTGGGGAGCCGTGCAAGAGATGCTCGTCATCGCGCTATCCCACAGCTTTATCGTGATAAGTTTTCTCAATATGATGAAGCTGTACGAAGCACAGTCGCGGGAGCAACAGACAAGAAAACAGAACGAGCATATGCTGATGTTGATTTCAAACCTGTATGAGGAATCGATTCATCTGAAGAAAACACTACAAAATGCCGAGAGTATTAGTATGAAGTCTTTCGAGTTATACCAGGGCTTACATGAGCTTCATAAGGAACAGGTAGTATCAGCGAATGTAGAGAGCTTTGCCAAGCGAGCATTGATTGTCGCAGGAGAGGTTCACGAGATTAAAAAGGACAACCAACGCATTTTTGCTGGGCTTCACAAGCTGATATCCGATGAAAGCATTTCAGATTACATGGATATCCATCAGCTCGTGGACATTATCAATCGAAGCAATATGAAGTATGCAACCTTGTTGGAGAAGGACATACAAATCACAGCTTCCATTTCGGGGACACATCCGCTCTACCACGTTTTCATGATGCTTTCCCTGATCAATAATCTGGTGGCGAATGCAGTGGAAGCCATCCAGCATACAGGAGCTATTTCCATTGAAATTGATCGGGTAGGCGATCTTGTGGAAATCAGAATCAATGATGACGGACCGGGGGTACCTCCACGGCGAAAGGCTTTGCTGTTCAAGCCTGGATTTACTACGAAATACGATCGAACCGGCAACCCCTCTACAGGGATCGGACTGTCTTATGTACAACAATTGGTGGAACAATGGCAAGGGGAAATCTCCTTACAGGATGGAGTAGATGGGAAGGGGACAACATTTCTCATGCGATTACCAATTGATCCGATAACGAAGAAAGAGTGAGAAGATGCTGTTTTATTTAGTTGATGACGATGATGCTGTACGGCTCATGTTGACGGAAATCATAGAAGACGAGAATCTGGGCGAAGTCGTGGGGGAAGCATCTGACGGCTCGATGGTAGACGGTCATACGTTAACTGCACGCAACGTAGATATTTTGCTGATCGATTTGTTCATGCCCAACCGGGATGGGATTGAGACGATTCGTCAAGTGAAGCCGACATTCACAGGAAAGATCGTCATGATTTCTCAGGCAGAAACGAAAGATTTGATTGCCCAAGCTTACGCCCTTGGAAGTGAATACTACATTATCAAGCCCGTAAACAAGATCGAAGTCGTGACCATCCTCCAAAAAGTGATCGAGAAAATTCGCCTCGAACGTTCGATACGGGACATTCACAAATCGCTGAATGCCGTCATGCAAGTGGACCAGCAGCCTTCCGGACAACCCCGTCCGTCACAGGGCAAACCACTTCGCGAGGCGGGTCAGTTTCTGTTAACGGAGTTGGGTATCGCGGGGGACAATGGAAGCAACGATTTGCTAGATATTTTGGACTTCTTGCATGGATACGAACAGACGCATACGTTTAAAAATGGATTTCCAGCCCTGAAAGAGATCTTTGTGGCAGTAGCACAGGACAGGCTCGGAGTAGCTGTGGACGATCCACAAGTCGCCAAGGTTGTCAAAGCTTCTGAGCAGAGAGTCCGTCGAGCGATCTATCAGTCACTGAATCATTTGGCGTCTCTGGGGCTTGCTGACCTCTCGAATTGGAAGTTCGAAAATTACGCTTCACAGTTTTTTGACTTTACGTATGTGTGGAAGAAGATGGCGGAGTTAAAGAGCAATGCCGCATCGCCGAGTTCAGATATTCGGATTAATATGAAAAAGTTCATTCAAGTGCTGTATGCAGAGGCGAAACGTATTCAGTCGGAAGCGTGATTGTTCCGTATCTGACGTGGAGAAGGAAGTCCTGATCATGTTGATTAGGGCTTTTTGTTTTGTATGGGAATGCAATTGTTTATTATTTACTAAACGTTCATTCAATAATAAACTGGGATCATATACCAAAACTACAATTCACGGAGGGATCACCGATGGATTTGTACTATGAGGTTTCAGGGGAAGGAAAACCACTCATTCTATTGCACAGTGGCGGTGCTGATTTGCGAGATTGGACGTTCGTCGCGCCGATTCTAGCGAAACAATATCAGGTCATTGCTTTCGACGGACGCGGATGCGGGAAATCACCGTCTCCAACAGAGACAGCGAACTACGTCGATGATTTGCTTGCCGTCTTGGACCATTTCCAACTGGACGAAGCCATACTCGTAGGGCACTCGATAGGCGGTCGAATTGCAACGGATTTTACATTGACTTATCCGCAGCGAGTGAGCAAGCTCGTGCTGATTGCTCCTGATGTGACAGGGTATACACCGAGTCAGCCGTTTACGGAATGGATGCAGAAACTCCAAGCAGCACCGGATGTTGACCGAATGGTAGAGCTGTCCTTATCCGCCTGCCCGTACCGCTTCGTGATGGCAAGTCCGCAGAAGGACCTACTGGTAGAGATGGCGAAGCATAACCTAGCGAAAATGTTCGAGTGGGCGACATGGGAGTCCGTATGGCCGCAGCCCCCTGCCATTGAGCGGCTTGAAGAATTGGCCAATCAAGCATGCTTCATAATCGGGAAGGAAGATGCCCTAGATGCGCAGCGGATTGCTGAATATTTTAAAGAAGTATTACCAGAGGGAAGGTTTATCGAGATTACGGGTGCCGATCATAAACCGACGTTGACGCATCCTGAAGAAATCGCTCGCGCTATCACTGAATTTTTGGAGGATTGACTAAACCGTGCCTCGTACCCCAGCTGAAAATGAGCGAATTCGCCAAGCCGCAAAAGACAAAATCCATGCAGCCGCGATGACGCTCTTCATAAAAAAAGGCTACCACGCGACCTCAATCGACGATGTAGCCAAACAGGCCCTGATATCGAAGGGACTGCTTTACAATTATTACAAAGGCAAAGAAGACCTACTCGCCGCGATGGTTCAGATCCGGATCGGAGAAGTAAAAGAAGTGATGGAGGCTGCTACGAAGCTCGCAACGCCTCATGAACAGCTGTGCCATATTGTTGACGGTGCACTTGATAACGTCTATAAACGACCGGATGTTTATCGTTTTTACTTGAATTTGCAGACGCAGCCCGAAGATGATCGGGTACTTGCTTCTTACAGAGAGCAATTAAATGAGGAGTCACGCAGGCAGTTTGAAGTCCAGTGCCAGATATTCAAGCAGTTAGGCGTAAAGCAGCCCAGATTGAGATCGCTCTATTTTTCTTCTGCGCTCCAAGGCGCAATGCTGATGATGACGACTTATCCGGAAGGTTTTCCGGTTGAAGAGATGAAGGAGCAGATTGTTCGGGAGTATTGTAGCGGATCGGCAGAATCATAGAGTGACGTTCAATAATGAAGAGGCTCTCCCATTCGTAAATGATACTGGTGGGGCAGCCTCTATTTCTGTCCTTTTGTTTTTATCTAAATATTTAAAATTGACAGAAATAAACAAAACCAATATATTGGTTTTATGGACACAAACCTAATCAAACAAATCGAACGCCCCACATTACGCGAACAAGTATACCAAGGCTTGAAGAAAGCGATCGTCATGCTGGAGCTAAAGCCAGGACAACGCGTCAACGACAACGAGCTGGCGGCTTTATTTGGCGTGAGTCGAACACCTGTGAGAGAAGCGCTCAAACGGTTGGAGGACGAAGGGCTTATTGAATCCGTTCCGGGCTCTCTAACACGGGTGACACCCTTACTTGAAAAGGAGGCGAAGAACGCTTTTCCTGTTGTTGCGGCCTTGCACGGGTTGGCAGCACGATTGGCGATGCCATTTGAATCGGAGGTCATCCGTAGTCTAGAGCAATGGAATGAAAAGCTGCAGGTCGCACTTGAACAGCAAGAAGTGATCAAAGCGATCGAGGCAGATGATGGATTTCACGACGTGATCCTCGAGGCTGCGGGGAATCGTGAAATCTACCTGGCACTTGAGCGAGTTGTACCGAAAATTCGGCGTTTAGAATTTGCTCGATTCGGTTCCTTAGAAGGGGTGGAATCAGTAGAACAGCACCGCAGAATCATCGAAGCGATTCGAGACAACAACAGTCAGCTTGCCTCTTCTTTGATGGAAGAAAACTGGATCAACCTTGGCAGATTGCTTACACACCATTCCAATGATGAATAGGGGGTAATGGCATGAGTACGGTTGAAATGAAGGGGGAAGTACATGATTCGCGTGTTTTGCAATGGGCACGTTCTATTATCGAAGAGAGTCCGTCACACCGTCTGATTCAGCAAGAGATCGTGAATGCTGTCAACCGCAATGCGATTTGGCGAGGCGAGGAATGCCTGAATTTGCTCGCACCAGAAGCACCCACCACGCCCATCGTACGTCAACTGCTCGCATCTGAGGTTGGTACTCGCGCTGCGGAAGGACATATCGGTAGCACGCAGAGATGGTTCGCTGGCACGAAATATATTGATGAAATCGAAGCGTTATGTGTTGAGCTATTGAAAAAAGTATTCCAAGCCAATTTTGCTGACCATCGATTGGTAGCGAGCATGATCGGGAACATGACGGTCTACGCGGCATTAACACAACCAGGCGATACGATTATGACGATCTCGCAACCGTTTGGGGGGCATTCCAGCAATCGGGTAGACGGGCCTGCTGGCATTCGCGGTTTGCAAATTGTCGATGTGCCAATGGACCCCGTTGAGCTTACCGTTGATCTGGACGAGTTCGCCAAAGTCGCACGACAAGTTAGGCCAAAGCTCGTCACCCTAGGCGCGTCCATGACCTTATTTCCATTTCCACTGAAGGAGATGGCTGAGATCGTGAAAGAATGGGGCGGTCGCATTTATTTTGATGGCGCACACCAGCTGGGGTTGATCGGTGGTGGTCAATTTCAGGACCCGTTGCGAGAAGGGGCATGTGTGATGACCGGCTCTGCTGGGAAAACGTTTAGCGGCCCACAAAGCGGCATTATCGTCTGGAATGACCCGGAACTATCGGTACCGATTACAGATACCATCTTCCCAGCTCTTGCCGCGACACATCAAGTCAACCGGGTAGCGGCATTGGCTGCAGCGGCGGCAGAGTTTTTGGCGTTTGGCAAGCAATATATGGCGCAAATTGTGATGAACGCACAAGCACTGGGAAAAGCATTCGATGAACGGGGAATTAGGGTGCTTTGCGCGCACAAAGGCTATACACGTACACACCAAGTCATTTTGGACGTAAAAGAGTTTGGCGGTGGTTACGAGGTGGGCAAGCGGTTGGCAGAAGCAAACATCATCACGAACAAAAATTTGATTCCAGGCGACGGACCAGAGGATTGGGACTTCCCAAGCGGTCTGCGTATCGGGACGACAGAAGTCACTCGCTTTGGCATGAAGGAACAAGAGATGGACACGATTGCAGAGCTGATTGTAAGTGTGTTGTCAGGCAGGGAAAAGCCCGAGGTTGTCCAGTCTAAGATAATCGAATTGCGTAGATCGTTTAGCAAGATGCAGTTCTGCTTCCCAGAATAGAGTAGGTAGGATAAACACCGTATGCCGGAGTTCAGACCTTGGCATACGGTGCTTTTTCGAGTCGTAAGTGGACTCTCATCCTTGACAATGTCATTTCATTTCGTAAATAATCGATTGATACCATCAAAGAATGGGAGTCTAAACGGATGAGTACAGACCATACAAACTCGGATGTTACTATTGACCATACGACGAAAGAGCTGGCTCTCGTATTTGGTCAGTTAAAGCGGATCGGACATGTTTTCAGTCCTTCGAAAGACCTCCGTCAGAGCGAATTGAATTTGCTTGTTCACTTGACCTACGTAAGTCCCCCAGGCACGAACGGCATCAGAGTTTCCGAGCTAGGCAAGCAGTTGAAAATAACGTCGGCAGCTGTGACGCATGTCATTCAATCACTCGAACAGCTTGGGTTTATCACCCGTACCGTGGGACCCAAGGATCGACGCTCCATTCTCGTAGCCCCTACGAAAGAGGGCTTTGATTTTGTGGCAGCGAGAGAGCAAGAGCTGTTTAATCGTTTTCAGCAATTGCATGAGCATCTTGGTACGGATGATGCGCAGGCACTCATCCGCATATTAACGAAATCAATCAGATTCCTGCATACCTATCAGGATACCGATGAAGCACGACCATAGTTCGATGATGAACTATGGTTTTTTCTTGTTTTGATAAGAACCTTGCTCCAGCTCTTTGCGGATCGAGTTGGCAGAGGGACTCCAATGCAGCTGTTGTTCCGCGCGCAATCCAGATACTCTCTGGTTGATGCTTGCCCCCCAAGCGGCTGGTCCTAATGCTTTGGCTGCATCCTCATAGCTCCATGATTCCACTTTGTCTATCCCAGCTATTTTCGCAATCGAAGTCATGAGCTCTTTCGTCGTGATCATTTCCTTGGAAGTCGCATTGAATAATGATCCTGGTTGTGCTCGTAAATAAGCACATTCGTAAAGTCTCGCCAAATCATCAACATCGATAGTAGACCATGCCGTTTGCCCGTCATCGATATAGTTGGCTGATTGGGAGAGCTTCGTCCTTTGAATCGTTGCTTGGACGAGTCCACCGCCACGACCATAGACAAGAGTTGGACGTATGACGATCGTACGAATAGTACGCTCGGCTGCTCCTAAAACTTCCTGCTCCTGGTTCGCTTTCCATTGGAGAAAAGGTAAGGGATCAAGAGGAGAGTCCTCGTTCACGACATTCTCGTACGTATCGTTATAGATCAGCGTACCGCTCGTATAAATAAATGGCTTCCCTGTGCCTTCCAAACCTTTCAGCATTGCATGAACCGCTGCTACATCGAGTTTTTCCATATCAGATGTGTGCGAGATCGCCATATGAATGACACCATCGAATTTTTTAACACTTGCTGTTAGCAGTGTGGTATCCACAAGATCGCCAACAATGGGGGTGAACCCTTGTGAGAGCAGTAGCTCCGCTTTCTCTTCTGATCGAACAAGTCCAGCAACCTGATACCCCAGAGACTGCAAATGCTCGGCGACTACAGATCCAACATAACCTGTGATTCCTGTAAGAAAAACATTCATGACAAAACCTCCTTCATATATATTTAATTTAGTAACTAAATTATATGGTACATTATTTAGTAACGTTCTCGCGTTGTCAACGGTATTTATAATTAACTGAATGTTGACAAAACAAAAGTTGGGTGTTATTTTCAGATTAGGAAAACGTTTACCCGTTACATAGAAAGTGAGTGAAGACCCATTACTGTAACCATTAAAGACATCGCACAGCTCGCCAACGTTTCCATTGCGACTGTTTCGCGCGTGCTGAACAATTCCAAGCCAGTCCGTCCAGAGCTGCGAGAAAGAGTCTTGAAAATCGTGCAAGAGACGGGCTTTCAGCCGAATGCAATTGCCAGGAGCTTGGTTAGCAAGGAAACCCGCATCATCGGGGTGATGATTCCCGATATCTCCAACAATTTTTATTCCAACCTCATTTACGGAATTGACAGCGTCATTAGCGAGTACGACTACAGCATGTTTTTGGCGATATCTGATGAAGTGGTGGACAAAGAGCTGAAGTACTTGCGACTGTTCAAAGAAAAACAAATCGATGGTGTCATTATCGCGAGTATTCATTTCCTGGAGGGCAATATCCAGACGCTGCAAGAGATTCAGGTTCCCCTTGTCGTTACCGGTCACGATTTGCCCGGCTATCAGATTCCCACTGTCAACGTCAACAATGTGCAAGCCTCCTATGATGCTACTGCCTATCTCATCTCGCAAGGCCATACAAAAATCGCGTGTATATCTGGTCCATTGTGGGACCCGCCGTGCGGTCTGGATCGCATGGGCGGTTACCGAAAAGCCATGCGGGCCCATGAATTGCCCATCCATGAAGGATTCGTCGTGGAAGGAGAATTCACAGCCAAGAGCGGTTACGAAGCCATGCGCCGCATTTGTGAGGAAAAAATTCGTCCAACAGCCGTTTTTGTCGCCACAGACCTGATGGCGGTTGGTGTCCTCAATTACTTGTACGATCATGGCATTCGTGTACCAGAAGACATCTCCGTCATGGGCTTCGACAATTTGGAGCTCGCCTCACTTTCCCGCCCCATGCTCACCACCGTGCACAATGACCCGTTCATGTATGGAAAAGCCGCAGCAGAGCAGTTACTCAGACAAATCCGCAATGAACCCGTAGAGAGAATGAGCACCGTCCCACACCAACTCGTGATTCGCCAAACTGTAAGCGCTTTACTGGAGTGAGGCAACAAGACTTACCCAATAGATGAGTGAAGAGAGTTTACGCATTCAAAAGGGGGGAAGAGATATGAAGCTCGGCGTATTTACCGTTCTTTTTAGCGAGAAGTCGTTCGCAGAAATGCTGGATCATGTGAAGGCAGCAGGTTTAGAGGCGGTGGAAATCGGCACAGGCTGCTATCCGGGAAATGCACACTGCAATCTAGATGAGCTGTTGGAAAGTCCGGAAAAAAGACGAGCGTACAAAAAAGCAGTAGAGGATCGAGGGTTGATAATCAGCGCGCTCAGTTGTCACGGCAACCCGTTGACACCAGATAAAAGCTTTGCGCAGCAATCCCATGATACGTTTGTCAAAACGGTACAGCTAGCCGAGATGCTGGAGGTGCCTGTGGTCAATTGCTTTTCTGGCACGGCAGGCGACCACGAAGGAGCGAAGTACCCGAGCTGGCCCGTTGCTCCTTGGCCCAATGAGTATCGAGACGTGCTCCAATGGCAATGGAACGAGAAGCTCATCCCATACTGGCGTGAATGGACCGCTTATGCGACTGAGCATCATGTCAAGGTTGCGTTGGAACTGCATGGCGGCTTTCTCGTCCACACTCCAGGGACACTGTTGAAGCTGCGGGAACAGGTAGGCGAGGGGATTGGGGCAAACTTCGATCCAAGTCACATGTGGTGGCAAGGGATTGATCCGGTAGCTGCGATCAAAATCTTGGGCAAAGAAAAAGCCATCTATCATTTCCATGCCAAAGACACGTATATTGACCAGGAAAAAGTGAACATGTACGGGCTGACGGATATGAATTCCTACGCCAATCTACATGAACGTGCTTGGTATTTCCGAACCGTAGGCTATGGGCATTCACAGCAGACGTGGGCGGATATGATGAGTGCTCTGCGTATGAATGGATACGATTATGTCGTGAGCATCGAGCACGAGGATGCCATCATGTCGATTGAGGAGGGCTTTCAGCGCGCTGTTCAAAATCTGCAGCAAGTCATCATGCGAGAACCAGTCCAGAATCTATGGTGGGTGTAGGAGGGGAGAAAATGGCGAATCAACGCAAATGGAAAATCGGAATCATCGGTGCAGGGGGGATTACAGAAGCACACTTGGAGGCGATCAAGGAAGAGCCGCGTGCAGAGGTAGTTGCCATTGCAGATATTTCTGCTGAAATGGCTTCCTATCGTGCGAAGCGACATGAAATTCCACAGGTTTTCACGGAATACGAGACGATGCTACAAGAGTCTGATACAGACGCGATCATTGTTTGTGTCCCGAACTACTTGCATGCGGAAGCAACCAAAAGTGCGCTTGCAGCAGGTAAACACTTGCTGTGCGAAAAGCCGATGGCGATGAATGCCCAGGAAGCAGAAGAAATGATCGAAACCGCGAAGAAAGCAGACAAAATCCTCATGGTAGCACAAAACAACCGATTCCGAAGCGATTCGCTGCAAGTCAAAACATGGCTGAAGGAAGGAAAGCTGGGGAACATTTATCACGCCAAAACCGGTTGGGTCAGACGAAATGGGATTCCAGGATGGGGAAGCTGGTTTACGCAAAAAGAATGGGCAGGCGGCGGTCCGTTGATTGATATCGGCGTACATATGCTCGATTTGACCTTATGGCTCTTGGATCATCCAAAGCCTGTATCCGTCCTCGGGCAAACGTACTCGCAATTCGGGCCTCACAAACGCGGTTTGTCAGAGTGGGGCAGGATCGATGATAATGGGAAGTTTGACGTAGAAGATATGGCTGTAGCGATGATCACCTTTGAAAACGGATTGTCGCTTACGCTCGATGCAAGTTGGGCTTCTCACATCAAAGAGGAAAACGTTTTCCTTCAACTATATGGACAAGAGGGCGGGGCATCCCTGCGTTTATTGGATAACCAGTTCACGCTTTACCACGAGTGGAACGGTGTAACTGCCTCGACAGAATTAAAACCAAAGCCTCAAAAAGAACGCGTACTCTTATTCCGTAATTTCATCGACGCCATCGAAGGGGAGGCAGAGGTTCTCTGCACTCCGGAACAAGCTTTATACATTAACAGATTAATCGAAGCTATCTACGCATCCGCACAAAAAGGTGAAGCAGTGCGCTTTTAAACATAGTATAGGGGGTTACTTAGATGAAAGTTGCGAAGAGACTTACATCCGTTGGACTTACCTTATTAATGGCCTTCTCATTGGCAGCATGTTCCTCCACACCTCAGCAAGCTTCTAAAGATACAACCCCATCACAGCCTGCAACACCAACCGCACCCAAAACAGAGCCAGCACAGCAACCAGCAGAAAAAATCAAGCTCGTCTACGCACGGGGCAAAGACTCAACGGATTCCACTGTAAAGCTCGTGGAGGCGTTCCAAAAAGCAAATCCGAACATCGAGATAGAGATTCGCGAAATGCCTGCGGATACAGGGCAAAGCCATGACCAGTACGTCACGATGTTCAGTGCACAATCGTCCGAGATCGACGTGTTTGACCTCGATGTTATTTGGCCGGCTGAATTCGCACAAGCGGGTTATCTCCTGCCACTCGATCGCCTGATGGAGCAAGATGGAATCGAAACCGGAAAATATATCAAAGGAGCCATGGATGCCGGGAACTTTGGCGGCCAGCAATGGACTATGCCCAAGTTTATCGACGCGGGTCTCTTATTCTACCGCAAAGATCTCGTAATCGAAGCTCCAAAGACATGGGATGACTTGATTGCCCAAGCAAAAGCAACGAAGGGCAAGGGCGGCACGAAGTTCGGCTACCTGATGCAAGCCAAGCAATATGAAGGTTTGGTTTGTAACTTTGTCGAGTTCAATGCATCGTACGGTGGAAAAATTTTGGATGAACAAGGTAAAGTAGCGGTCAACAATCCAGCTACGATCAAAGGGTTGAAGAAAATGATCGAGGTAGTCAAATCCGATTTCGTCCCAACCAATATCACCACATTCATGGAGCCAGAATCACATACCGCATTCCTCGAGGGGCAAGCACCTTTTATCCGCAACTGGCCGTATCAGTTCGCGTTGGCGCAGGATAAGGCTCAGTCCAAAATCGTCGATCAAGTCGCGATCGCTCCACTGCCAGCTGGCGATGCAGGCTCCGCAGCAGCACTCGGCGGTTGGGTGGGCGGAATCAACAAGTTCTCGAAACATCCGAAAGAAGCGTGGGCATTCCTCAAATTTATGACAGGTCCAGAGGGTCAGAAAATATCCGCAGTCGAAGGTGGGCTCGCACCAACCTACCTGCCAGCCTACGATGATGCCGATGTTCAAAAAGCCAGTCCGTTGTTTGCCAACAAAGATTTCGTCAATGGCGTAAGCGCTGCTGTATCTCGTCCAACGACTCCGAACTATCCAAAAATTTCGGAAGTGATCCAGATCGAAGTGTCCAAAGCGCTCGCAGGGCAGCAAACAGCCGAGCAAGCGGTGCAAAACATGGAAACGCAGATGAACGACTTGATGAAAAAATAAGCGGCAACATGTGGGGCTTCCAAGGGAGTCTAACCGGCTTCCTTGGACGTTGCACAACGATCTGGCAAGTACAAGCAAGCTTCTAGCGGGAAGGAAGGTGGTGAACGGATGAATCGATCAACCAAAATGTCTCTCTCAGAAAAACAGATGGGGTATTTACTGATTTTTCCTGCACTGCTCATCATACTTGTTATCGCGATTTGGCCTGTCATGAGATCCTTTTGGATCAGTCTGCACGACATCCGGTTGAACGACCCGACGAAATCAGAGATTCACTCTTCATACGGACTAGATATGGAGCGCTACGTCAGTACGTTACCCAATCTGCTCCGGTATGTGAAGAGGGAGGCGGGCTCTGCAGAAGGGTCATCAAAGCAAAAACTGAACGCGCTCCAAGCGCAAATCGAACAAATGAACACTTCCCTCAACCAAACAGGCGAGATCGCGAGCCGATACCAAATGATTGACCAGCTATTGCTGGACTTTAAACCAGTTCCCACAGAATTCAAATATGTGAGCCTCTCGAACGAACAAACAGACGCAATCAGAACCAGCTTGGCGGAAGTCCGAGAAGACCTTTTACAAATGAGTGAACAAAAGCTGCTTGCAAAGCCAGAGGGTGCTCTTGGCGTGATCCAAGGCATTGAAGCTTCGATTATCGAGCCCAACTTTGTTGGTTTCGCCTACTACAAGAAGTTTTTAACGGACGCTCGGATGTGGGGGGCTCTGTACAATACGGCGTTTTTTACTGTTATCTCCGTTACCATAGAATTGGTGCTCGGCATTTTGATTGCACTGTTGATCAATCGACCTTTTCGTGGAAGGAGTCTTGTTCGAGCAACCGTGTTAATACCGTGGGCGATTCCGACTGTCATCTCCGCGATGATGTGGAAGTTTTTGTACGACGGGCAAAATGGCATTGTCGCCTATCTTTTTGAGCAGACAGGGCTGATCTCAGACATGGGGATGCTCCTGACGACCAAGGCTGGGGCCATGTTTTCTGTTATATTGGCAGATGTGTGGAAAACGACGCCATTCATGGCCTTGCTCTTATTCGCAGGCTTGCAAACGATTCCGCAAAGCTTGTATGAAGCAGCTTCTGTGGACGGTGCAACCCGCACCCAGCAGTTTTTTCGTATTACGCTTCCGATGCTGAAATCAACCATTCTGGTGGCGTTATTGTTCCGTACATTGGATGCATTCCGTGTATTTGATTTGATTTATACGCTGACAGGTGGGGCACCCGGGAACTCGACCGAGACCATTTCCATTTATGCGTACAAAACGATGTTTGCGCAAATGAGCTTCGGGGAAGGCTCTGCTCTCGCTGTCATTGTCTTTTTATGTGTGGCGTTGATCTCCATCGGCTATGTGAAAATACTGGGAGCTGATCTGCTGAGTGATGGCAGTGGCAAATAAGGAGGTGATTGGATGCGCAAACATACGGGTCCTTTGTTTTACGTGGGTCTACTGCTATTCGTTTTTCTTGTAATGTTCCCGTTTTTATGGATTCTCCTCGCAGCATTGAAGCCACCAGCGGAGCTGTTTGGAGAGCGAGCCTTTCATTTTATCATCCAAAATCCTTCGTTTGACAACTTTGTCCGCGTCTTCACGGAGAGACCGTTTGCTCGTTACTTGTGGAATTCGACTGTCGTGGCGACGTTAACCACACTCTACTCCATTACGATCGCTTCTTTTGCTGCATATGCGATTGCATGGCTGTCCTTTCGGGGAAAGGCGATTATATTGGGTGTCGTACTGGCTGTGTCCATGTTTCCGCAGATTGCTACCATTTCACCTATTTTTATGTTCATGCAATCCATGGGCTTAACGAACAGCTACATAGGTCTGATCATTCCTTATACAACTTTCGCGCTGCCGCTTGCGATCTGGAACTTAACCATCTTTTTCCGCAAAATACCGAGTGATTTGGGCGAAGCAGCCAAAGTAGACGGAGCGAGCATTTGGCAGACGATGACCAAAGTGTTCTTCCCACTCGCCATGCCAGGGGTTTTTACGACGGCCATCCTCGTTTTTATAGCAGCGTGGAACGAATTTTTGTTCGCCCTGACGTTGAATACACAGGAAGCGATGAAGACAGTGCCTGTGGGAATCGTCATGTTTCAGGGAATGTTTACAATTCCGTGGGGAGAAATATCTGCTGCCTCTATCATCGTGACGATCCCACTCGTAGTGATGGTATTGATTTTTCAGAAGCGGATTATATCTGGATTGACTTCTGGGGCAGTAAAAGAATAAAAGGGAGTCATTCTATCGTTTGTCTCGCAAATGTGATTATGATAGGGTGGAAGCAGCATTCAGAAAGCGAGTTGACGAACGCATGAATAATCTTACAAAATTTCAGATTAACAGGCCTGCCCATGAAGTGTTCGAAGCTTTCGTAGACCCGGCGAAGATCGGCAACTTCTGGTTCTCTTCCAGCTCGGCAAGGTGGGAGGAAGGGAGGAACATTGCGTTATTCTACGATATTTACAACGCAGAAGTAGGGATTACCGTTCACGCGATCGAAGTGAATAAACGCATCTTTTTCCAGTGGGCTGGAGAAGAAAATACCGTAACGATTACGTTAAACGCATTGGATGAAGCCACGACGATCATTGAAGTGAACGAAGAGGGCTTTCAAGAAGAAGATCCTGCGCTCCTTCAAAAAATAGTCGACAATAAAGAAGGCTGGGTGTACGTCTTAAGCTGTTTGAAGGGGTATCTGGAGCATGGGATCCACACATTAAGAGAAGGGCTTGTAAAATAGCGCCCAGACGTTTGGCATGAACATGCTCTGAAATAACGAGAAAGCCCGAACCTATGTGTATCGGGCTTTTCCTTTTGCGCTATTTAATTCCGAGGCCGCGTTTTTTTCGCACGAGCGTGGATATGTTCACTTGGAGCTTATCCGCACATTGCTGCATGGTGTCTGTCTCTTTTAAAAGGCGTTGGATATACGCACGTTCAAACCGTTCAACCGCTTCTTTTAGCGGCAACAGCTCATCCATTTTGGCGAGATGGAGCGGTAGGGCTGTCTGTTGGGTATTGCGAATGGACGCCGGCAACTGATCAAATGTAATTCGCCCATTTTCACACATGTGGAAGGAACGTTCCACCACATTTTTCAGCTCGCGTGTATTCCCTGGCCAATCATAATCCATCAGTGCCTCTAACGCATCTGTTTCAATGCGCATTTCTTGCTGGTACTTCCATTCGAGCTTTTTCAAATAGTAGAAAATGAGAGCCGGAATATCCTCGCGGCGCTCACGCAAGGGTGGAATGGTGAGGGCAAGTACATTTAGCCGGTAGAACAAATCCTGCCGAAACCGTTTTTGTTCGACCATTGCTTCCAAGTCGCTATTAGTGGCAGCGATGATTCGCATGTTAACCTGACGCGATGTTTTTCCCCCGAGTCTGCGTATTCGCCCATCTTGCAAAACATTCAAGAGCTTCACTTGTAAAGGAAAAGGGAGGTCTCCAATCTCATCGAGAAAAATGGTTCCTCGATCCGCTAGCTCAAACAATCCCTCCTTCGATTGACTTGCCCCCGTAAATGCCCCTTTTTCATAGCCAAACAATTCAGACTCGAGCAAATGCTCGGGAATGGCCCCACAGTTTATCTTAATGAATTCGCCAGTTCGTCCGCTTTGGGCGTGAATGTAGTTCGCCATGACATCCTTACCGACACCAGACTCGCCTAGCAAAAGGACGGGGGAGTCGTTGGTCGCAAAACGTTTGGCGAGTGAAGCTATTCGATGCATGAGCCCACTACGATAAATGATCTGCTCGTCAAAGTCGCCATCGGTTTGGATATGCTCCAGCGCCCTTTGATACGCGGAACTGATTTGACGTGTTTCCTCCAGCTCCTTCTGAAGCTGATTCAGCTCTGTGACGTCACGCACATTTCCCACCACAAACAATAATTCCTTATTTAGATCGAGTAGCGGGGTAGCCGTGTTAATCGCTTGCCGACCGTTTGCATAATCGATCACGACACTATGGGTTTGTTTTGTCAAAATCGTACGTACAGCTGAAGAGTCAGGAACAAGATGCATTTCTTTTTGCTCCATAAAGCTAAAATTATTCAAGATGTCGGCGGGAACTCCCGTGATGTTCAAGTACGCCTCATTGTAGAGCAGGACGTAGCCGTTACGGTCACAAATCGCCAATCCATCGTGGGACGTACTGAAGATGGTCGTCAGCAATTTTGCAAGCTCATGATTGTCACTGGCCTGGAAATACTTGGTTTGATACATCGAAGTCCTCCTAAGTAGGGCTTGTAAACGGAATAATCAGAATTAATCATCCGTGCGCAATTATGCATATGCAAAAATGATCATTATCGATTCGTTTTGTTGTGAAATCGCTTCCAAATGTTTGGCATGCTACTTGCTCTTATATAGGGAGGAAAGCAAAAGCATGACGAGCAGAATCACATTATGGAAAGACACCGCGGTGTTTTTCAACGAAAAAGAGAGGGATGTTTCCATGTCTTCATTATATCAGGTATTGAGTCCAGCGGGTGAGCTGGTAGGCGATCTCAAGGGGCAATTAGACGAGGCGACGATGATCAAGATGTATGAAAATATGGTTCTGGTTCGCCAGTTTGACCGCAAGTCGATTAATCTGCAACGACAAGGCAGAATGGGCACGTATGCTCCTTTTGAAGGGCAGGAAGCTTCACAAGTAGGCAGCGCGATGGCATTGACACCTGGAGATTGGCTTTTCCCAACCTACCGAGACCATGCGGCAGCGATCGTCCATGGTCAATCCATGGCACGGGTGTTTCTCTATTGGATGGGCCACATGGAAGGGAGTATTAGCCCGAAACATTTGCACATCATGCCGCCATGTGTACCGATCGCGACTCAAATGGTTCATGCGGTAGGGACTGCTTGGGCGAGCAAGCTACAAAACGAAAAGCATGTCAGTATCGCCTACTTTGGTGACGGGGCAAGCTCAGAAGGCGATTTTCATGAGGCATTGAATTTTGCAGGTGTGTTTCAAACGCCGACCATCTTCTTCTGTCAAAACAACGGCTTCGCAATCAGTGTTCCGTTTTCACAGCAGTCTGCATCGAAAACGATTGCACAACGCTCGGCAGCTTATGACATCCCTGGGGTTCGGATAGACGGCAATGATATCTTTGCTGTTTGGCTGACCATGAAAGAAGCCATGAAACGTGCGTTAGACGGCAAAGGACCGACGTTGATCGAAGCGGTGACATTCCGCTATGGCGCGCACACAACCGCAGATGATCCGAAGAAATACCGGGATCAAGAGAGCTTGTCCGAGGAATGGCGTCAAGAACGCGACCCACTCCAACGGCTGCGTGTATATCTGGAGAATCAAGGGCTGTGGAATGAGACGAAGGAAGCAGAGCTGATTGCACGGGTGAATGAACAGATCGACGCAGCTCTTGTCGAAGCAGAGAGCTATCCAAAGTCCAAACCAGAAGACATGTTCAAGCACGTCTACGCTGAACCATCGTGGATGGCAACGGAACAGGAGAGCGAGCTCGTCAAGCAGCCATCGAAGCAGGAGGGAATCCCAGCATGAAACGCAAACTGACGATGATTCAAGCCATCACGGAAGCCATGGATCAAAAATTGGCAGATGATTCACGCATCATGCTGCTCGGCGAGGATATTGGCGTAAATGGTGGCGTGTTCCGTGCGACCGAAGATTTGGTTCACAAATATGGTCCGGATCGTGTAGTGGACACGCCACTAGCTGAGGCGGGAATAATCGGGGCGGCGATCGGTCTTGCCATGAACGGGAAAATTCCTGTGGTCGAGATTCAATTCCTTGCCTTTATTTATCCGGGCTTTGAACAAATTGTTTCTCATGCTGCACGCATGCGCTATCGGACTCGCGGACAGTACCATGTACCGATGGTCATACGCACGCCGTACGGGGCAGGGATTCGCGGTCCTGAGCTTCATTCGGAGAGTGTCGAAACGTTTTTTGCCCATGTCCCTGGCTTAAAGGTTGTGGCACCAAGCACACCTTATGATGCGAAAGGCCTGCTGATTGCAGCAATGGAAGATCCCGATCCGGTCATTTTTTTGGAGCCGACCAAGCTGTATCGCGCATTTAAACAAGAGGTTCCAGAAGAAATGTACCGCGTGCCCATCGGAAAAGCGAAGGTCGTCCAGGAAGGCTCGGATGCATCCATTTTTGCTTGGGGAGCGATGCTTCGTGTCGCAGAGGATGCTGCGAAACAGATCGAGCGCGAAAACGGCTTGAGTTGTGAAGTCATTGATCTGCGCACGCTTTATCCATTGGATCGGGATACGATCATAGCCTCGGTCAAAAAGACTGGACGTGCAGTTGTCGTACACGAAGCGCATAAGACTGCTGGCTTGGGTGCAGAGATCATCTCCATAATCAATGATGAAGCATTGATCTACATGAAGGCTCCCGTGAAACGGATTACCGGATATGATGTTCCCGTCCCGCAATTTAGCATCGAGGATGACTATTTGCCAACGGCTGAACGCGTGAAGGACGGAATTATGGAAACGGCTACGTTTTAAGAGAAGGAGCGAGTCATATGGTTGAGTTCAAGCTTCCTGATGTGGGAGAAGGTATGCATGAAGGAGAAATCGTAAAAGTACTGGTACGAACAGGTGAATCCGTTCAACAGGATCAGCCACTGCTTGAGGTGCAGACAGACAAGGTGAATGCGGAGTTGTCTGCGCCAGTGACTGGGATCATTCGTGAAATTTTCATATCGGAAGGGGAAACAGTAGAGGTCGGAACTACCCTTCTCGTGATCGATGCAGGAACGGTAGCAAAGAAGGAAGAGACAAAGCTTCCAGAAAAGGTCGTAAACCCGGATAAGACAGTCAATTTTGCACCAGCTCGTGCTGATCACCGACGCTCATTGGCCACGCCATACGTTCGGCAACTGGCACGGGAGATGAAACTAGACATCGAGTTGGTCACGGGTACAGGAGCAGCGGGGCGTGTGACGGAAGAAGATTTACGCCAATTCGCCAATCGCCTGCAAAAAGCAGCACCAGCTAAGTTTCCGACGACGGCTACTGGCAATGAGCGTCTGTTGGAGGCGAGTACAGTGGCGGTTGAGACTGAAGCGGTTGTTCAGCCGAAAACAGGGATCGCTCCTCGTGTAGCCACTTCGTCGCAAGGGGAAATCGAACGGCTACCATTAAAAGGCATCCGGAAAAAGATTGCCGAGCATATGGTGAAATCAGTCACCATTATTCCGCATGTTACTTCTGTCGATGAGCTGGAGATGGATCAGCTGCGTGCTTTGCGCGAAAAGTTAAAGCCACATGCCGATAAGCGAAATATCAAATTGACCTTCTTGCCGTTCTTTATCAAGGCGCTGGTCATTGCACTGAAGGAATTCCCCACGCTTAACGCATCGATTGACGAACATACGAATGAAATCTTGCTCAAGCGCTTTTACAATATCGGCATTGCCACAGATACGCCTGAGGGTTTGATCGTACCAGTCATCAAGGATGCAGACCACAAATCGATTTTTCAACTCGCAGAAGAAATCGAACAACTGGCACGCTTGGCACGCGAAGGCAAATTGACCATGGAACACATAACAGGCGGCACCTTCACGATCAGCAATGTAGGTCCAATCGGGGGACTGCAAGCAACTCCCATCATTAATCACCCCGAAGTAGCCATTATCAGTTTGCACAAAATGGAGAAGCGCTGGGTCGTACGTGAGGATGAAGGGGTCATTCGCTGGATGATGAACCTGTCACTTTCGTTTGATCACCGCCTGATCGATGGTGTGACGGCGGTACGTTTTACCAACCGGATCAAGGAGCTGCTGGAAGATCCGAATCTATTGTTTGCGGAGATGGTATAGATGGTAGTCGGCGAAGTAGCAGTCGAAACAGATGTGGTTGTCATCGGTGGTGGGCCAGGAGGTTATGCAGCCGCTATTCGTCTCGGGCAGCTGGGGAAATCAGTCGTTCTGATTGAAAGAGAAGTACTGGGTGGGGTCTGCTTGAATCGCGGATGCATTCCGTCGAAAGCATTGATTCATACAGCAGGCGAATACCACAAGCTAAGTAGCCTGAATAAGCTTGGAATCCAACTGCCGACAGGAAAAGCGACCTTCCATATGCCGAGCTGGCAGACGTGGAAGGCCTCTGTCGTTGCTCAACTGAACAAAGGGGTCGATTATCTCTGTCAGGCCAATGGGGTTACAGTCGTGAAGGGGACAGCGACATTTCTCTCGAGTGATCGGATTGGCGTAGAGACGGGTGGCGATTTTGAAACGTACAAATTCAAACAAGCGATTATCGCGACAGGATCGCGTCCATTCATTCCACCGTTTTTGAAAACAGATGGAGAATATATTTTGGATTCTACTGATATGTTGGAATTGGATGAAGTACCGGAAACACTAGCCATTATCGGCGGGGGCTATATTGGAATGGAGCTCGGGATGGCGTTTGCCAAGCTTGGATCGCAGGTGACCGTCATTGAGGCAGCCGAGCGCATTTTGCCACATACAGCTTCTCATCTCTCTCAAGAAGTGCTCAAGCAGGCGAAACAGCTCGGGATGACCGTAAAGGTCGCGACAAAAGTAGAGAAGACTGAGTTAGTGGGTGGAAGAGTCACGCTCGCACTCGCTTCGGTAAAGAACGGTTCCGAAAGTATCAGCGCACATAAAACGCTCGTCACTATAGGGCGAGTGCCTAACACAGGTGAACTTGGCCTTGCGCAGGCGGGAGTAGAAATGGACGAGCGCGGCTATATTCCCGTGAAATCGACTGGTAGTACGAACAAGGCGCATATTTATGCTATCGGCGATGTAACACCTGGCCCTGCGTTAGCCCATCGTGCAACAAAGCAAGGGATTGTGGCAGCCGAAGTAATCGCAGGGCTGCCTAGCAGCGTAGATTCCCCTTATGTCCCTTATGTGATTTTTACCGAGCCGCAAATAGCGGGTGTGGGGATGACGCGAGAAGAGGCAGAGCTTCAAGGGTACAAAGTCAAAGTAGCAGCCTTCCCTTATCGAGCGAATGGCAGAGCACTCGCCATGGATGAAGGAGAAGGTTTTGCAGAAGTGATCGTGGATCAAGAAAGTCATTTATTGCTGGGAATGCACGTTGTAGGTGCTGATGCATCGAACCTGATCGGGGAGGGTGTGCTGGCACTTGAGCTTGCTGCTCGAGTAGAAGATGTGGCGTTAACCATGCATCCGCATCCCACTTTAAGCGAGGTATGGCTGGAGGCTGCCGAAGCGGTGTTAGGTCATGCCATTCATATCGTAAACAAATCAAAAGAAGCTGTGAACAAATAGGTTTATCGTGAAACCTTAAAGACTAATGACGGATACTCATGACAATGATCAGCCTCGGAGTTTGTCAAGATTAGCACTTGCATGAATGTGCTACGCTTGAATTAATCTCGTGCAAAGGATGTGTGATCATTATGAAATTGAATCACGTCAATCTTACCGTTACGGATGTTCCAGCTGCTTCTGATTTCTTGGAGAAATATTTTGGCCTGAAAAAGTTAGATACGTCGGCAGATGCCCGTGGCGATAATTTTGGGATCTTATTTGACGATAACGGCCTGGTTTTTACCTTGATGAAGGGTGCCGAAGTCCAATATCCGAAGACATTTCATATCGGTTTCATCCAGGAGAGCGAAGAGAAAGTAAATGAAATCAATCAACGCCTGAAAGAAGATGGCTACAACGTTGCTCCACCGGTAAGGTCACATGGCTGGACGTTTTATGTAAAAGCCCCAGGTGGCTTTACCGTTGAGGTTTTAGCTTAATAAGATGTAGAGTGGTAGAAAGCCTTCCTTTTCTATAAGAGAAAGGAGGCTTTCTTATTTCCTATCAGAAACTTATTCACTTTTTGATTTCCCATAATGGAAGCCCAGTTCGTAAGCGTGGTTGAATAGCCAATCAATATGCGCAGGATCAATTGCCAAGGTATCATACAAGAACTCGACTTTTGAATCGTGGAGTCCGACATAATCGGCAATTCCGACATTAAGGTGATGACGCATCATTTCGTCATAATTTCTCTTAGCAAATTGCTCTTTCGTTGCTGCTGCAAGGCCGATCCATAATATGTGTTTATGATGCAGCTTGCTTGAACCATAGGCAAACCCATTATTCCAAACGCGATCGATATATCCTTTTAACATGGCTGGAATACTGAACCACCAGATCGGAAAAATGAAGGCTAACGCGTCGTGTTTATTCATGCGCTCCATTTCAATTTCGACCTCTTCGGAATATTTCTTATCGCCATTGTTCCAATCTGGCTCATCTCCCTCCCATAAAACAGGATTAAACCCAATGCGATGCAAATCCAAAACTTCAACCTCATGTCCTGCATCTTTTAGGCCCTGAACGAAACGTTCTGCAACGGCAAAAGTTAAGGAATTGGTTCGTGGATGGGTAACAACTGTCAGTACTTTCATTTTCATACACCCTCTATTTCGGTAGTAATTTGTACGCCAAAGCCTTCCGCGATCAGTAGGCGATTCGCCATGTGCCTTCCCTCCAGTTTTACAAGTAAGGTGCTGGTATATCCGAATCATGCACCATATAATGGAATGTGAAAAGTACGCACTTTTTTGTGCTTTTGATACCAAAAAGTAACACAGGAACAAAAAGGTTCCTGTTAAAATCGTACGGAAAAAGGGAGGATAGCCAATCCATGAGGCCAAAGCTCAAACATACATACCAGATTCCTTCTGAAGCAACGCTAGATGTTTTAGGTGGCAAATGGAAAACCTTGATTTTATGTCAGTTATACTACGGCCCAAAAAGAACGAGCGAATTGAAAAAACAAATGCCGGACATTAGCCAAAAAATCCTGACACAGCAGCTTCGCGAGCTAGAAGAGGACGGAATTGTCATCAGGACCGTGTACAGCCAAGTACCGCCAAAGGTCGAATATGAATTGAGTGAATTGGGTGAAACGCTCAAACCAATCATGGATCTCATGTGTGAATGGGGCGAACGTTACCTTCGGGGGGAAATACCAGGGAAAGAGTCTTAATTACCAATCGGTGAAAGGAGGAACAGTCACGTGCATTCACCCTTGTTTCCAATTGCAGAGCCAGAGCTTTTCGAAGAATTTGACAGAAAGATCAGAAAAGAAAAGGTCGTCAGTTGCCTCATCATTAAAGACGGTTATCTCGCATACGAATATCATAAAAACAAGAAGCAAGCGCAAAAACTTCAAAAAATCAATTCTTGCACCAAAAGCTTTATTTCGGCGCTTATCGGGATTGCATTGGAACAAGAACTGATTGCTGATTTAGATACTCCTATCTCTACCTATTTTCCCTATTTAGAGCAAAAAACGGTCGATCCCGTAAAACGCACCATTACACTGTTTCACTTGCTGTCGATGACCCCTGGCTTTGATTGGCCAGAGTTCGGTGAGTGGCAATCATTTCCCCGGATGCTATACAGTTCAGACTGGGTGCGTTTTGTGCTCGAGCGCCCATTAATCGATGAGCCAGGAGAGAAGATGAACTACAATTCCGGCTGCTCTCATTTATTGTCTGCCATCCTGCAAAAGGCAAGCGGGATGAGTACCTATGATTTTGCCAAAAAGCATCTTTTCCAGCCCTTGAATATTCAAGATTCGTACTGGTATGCAGACGGACAGGGGATTCATAACGGGGGAGACGGACTACGCCTTATTTCGCGTGATATGGCAAAGCTAGGATTACTCTATCTCCAAGGCGGTCAATGGCAAGAAAAGCAGATCGTTCCGGAAGCATGGGTTCAAAAATCGATTCAGCCAAAATTTCGGACATACGAGAGGATTGGGTCTTACGGCTTGCATTGGTGGAGTGACAGGATCGATCCAAGCCAGGATTGGAAAGAGGACAACTTCTATTATTTTGCCCTTGGCTTTGGGGGGCAGTATATACTGATCGTTCCTTCGAAAAAGATGATTGTTGTATTTAGCAGTGAGCTGTACGACCATTCTTTGCGGCCGCTTGCTTTATTCAGAAAGTACATACTTGCAGCGGAATAGAACGAAAACCAGTTCAGGACACGAGCAGGTCCTTAGAACTGGTTTCTTTTTACATGAAACATTTTACTTGAACGGTTCGTCTTTATGGACAAGAGTTTTGCTGGCATGGAATTGCAGGCGATACAGCATCCAAACTCCCATAATGATCTGATTCGTGCCACTTATTCTATTTAGCGAGAATTCGAGACCAAATTGGCTGCGCTTGATATTCCATACCATATCTCTGGGCCAAGGCTACGTTTGCTTTCTATCGTTTCAGAAGCCGGAAAAGTCAGTCCCGTCCAAGGATGCATTCAAGTAAAGCAACGAACAGGATGCAAGTGGATAAGGAAGGTCTTGTGTACCCATAATACCTTTGACAGACAACAAAGAATTCGGGGTGTTTAGAATGAAAAAATGGAAACTGTTATCGCTCATGCTGATTACCGCGATGGGGTTAAGTGCATGTGGCGGTCCTACTGCACCGGATGTACTGGAGCAAGTAGAGATTGTACCGAAACCTACGTTTACAGTAGGGAGTGAAGTCATCTTGAAAGCAAGTCACCAACCGGGGATGCAAGGGGCGAAAGCAAAAATTGTGGGGGCTTACGACACAACGGCCTATTCAGTGACCTATACGCCTACAACGGGTGAGCCCCCTGTGAAGGGTTATAAATGGATCATTCAAGAAGAAATCAAGAATCATATGAAGCAACCGTATAATCCGGGAACGGAAGTCGTGTTGAAGGCGGATCATGTGAAAGGGATGCTCGATGCATCAGGCAAGCTTGATACGGCAAATACAACGACGGTCTATATGATTGATTACACTCCCACGACAGGGGGAGGAGAAGTGAAGAACTACAAATGGGTGACGGAAGATGAGCTATCGCCTGTAAAGTGATCAAAAAGGAGTACCAAGGCTTCCCCTGTACCTAGGAGGAGGCCTATTATGCGTGGTGCGGTAAGGATTTTACGTGACAATCCGCATTCAATGTATTATAGTAACTTTATTACAAATCGTAAGTTAAAAGCTTTTGAGTAGTACGAAGAACACGATTATTAATTAACGAGGAGGAATACTCCCATGAATTTTCATCAAAGTCCCAATACATTTGTCCGACAAGTCAATCTCAAGGTGCAAAATCTGGATCGCTCCCTGGCTTATTATCAGGAAGTGATCGGATTCAAAATCTTGAACCAATCTGCCACAAAGGCGGAACTGACTGCTGACGGAAAAACAGTGCTGCTATCCATCGAACAACTCCATGACGCATTACCGAAACAAAATCATACGACAGGCTTGTATCATTTTGCGCTATTGTTGCCAAAACGCTTTGATTTGGCTAGCGTTGTGCGACACTTCTCTGCGTTGAATTTGCGTATCGGGTCTTCGGATCATCTCGTTAGTGAAGCGTTATACTTATCGGACCCGGATGGGAATGGGATTGAGATTTATGTCGATCGTGATCCTGCTCATTGGAATTGGCATGAAGGGATCGTAGACATGGCAACAGAACCATTGAATTTTACAGATTTGCTGTCCAGTGGGGAACAAGCCGCGTGGAGGGGGCTGCCTGCTGGTACCATCATGGGACATATTCATCTGCATGTATCGAAGTTAAATGAAGCTGAATATTTTTATACCAAGGGACTTGGCTTTGAGGTAGTGAATCGATATGGTGCACAGGCACTGTTCATTTCCACTGGAAAGTATCATCATCATATCGGGTTGAATACATGGGCGGGTGTCGGTGCTCCACCACCACATCCTAAGAGTCCAGGACTCGAATCGTTTGTCATGGTGCTCCCGAATGAGGAAGCGAGAAATCGTGTAATCACTCAGTTGAGAGAAATCGGTGCATCTGTTCAGGAGGAGAGCGGTCATTTTGTAACAGAGGATCCTTCTGGCAATCGGATTCAACTGCACATTTGATTGGAAGATGCAGGAAAGCTTTCCTTTTGACTAACGAAAACGACCTGTGGGTTGCACGAATGGTTTTCCATCGTGCTACCTACAGGTCGTTTCAATATCTCATTTCGTAACAGATTGTATCGTTATGATTAGTACTTTCTCGTGAGGATTCGAGAATGCTCCCCGTCTACAGTGATTTCCCAGCCTCTTGGGATTTCATAAGCAAAGGATGGCGAAGGATGCTTGATCGCTTCAATGCTGGATTCAGTAGGGATACTGGTGATATTTACGATATGTTTTTCATAAAGACTAATATTTACCACGACCCAGCCATATGGTATAGGCTGGCTGGTCCCGACCCATTTATTCTCCAGCTCTTGCGGTTGGTACCGTTTTTTATTTTCATTTCTGATATCATAATAAGCCTGTCTCTTGCTGTTATAACCTCGACCGATTTCTACCCAACCAGGAGGGATGTTAAAGCTTAGGCTTCTTTCCACTTGCCCATAATTAGCGCCATTAATATATTTCACTACTTCATATCCAAGCTGTGTTCCACGATGTGGTTCTTTTTCAATCGAAATCCATCCATTCGGTAAGAAAGTATCGTATGCCACTACTAACGTATCACCGTATCGCCAGTTTCCTTCAAAGATATATTTTTGTGGACGGACGATAGCGTCTTTTCCCTTTGCTCCCGCATCTGCTACTTGAGTCGGGACGATCAAGAATGATGATGCCAAAACGAGAATACCCAAACCTTTTGCCAATTTTTTCATAGCTTTTCTCCTCCATATGTATGCAAGAAATAAAATGAATTCAATTACAATTGGATAAATTCGGAATATTTTTGTAAATTCCTTCTTTCGCTGGAAAAAATTTCAGATCCCTTCTACGTAAGAGACATTCAAGTAAGGATGCCGCGTAAAGCAATACCTGTTTACAACCTGTAAAGCATCATTTACAACATTTTGTAAATGGCGCAGAAAGCGCATGGATTTGTCTATGAGGTGACTCCAGCAAAGGGGCCCATATCCAGGAAGAACACCTCAAGAAAATATGGGATCGATTCTATCGAGCGGAATCTTCCCGCCACCGCTCAACAGGAGGAACCGGGCTTGGTCTTGCGATATCCAAAAAGATTTTGGAGATGCATGACGTACCATACGGCTCTTACAATACGGAAGAAGGTGTCATGTTTTACTTTTATCTAAAAAAGGAAGCATAGTCATTATCCTTTTCAAGTGCAGAACTCGTTTCTGTGCTTTTTTGTTTTCTTTTTGTTTTCGTGATTCTTTAATCCATTTCGATTTATTCTGCACTTTATCTTTATCTCCCCCTAGTATCCTCTCAGTAAGCAAGAAAACAAAACACTTGCTGATGAAAGAAAGAGAGGTGGGAGCATAAAATGATCCGCGACAAGACATTTGTCTTTATAGCATTAGCCGTTGCCATCGTTATGTTTGTTTTTGGGTACAACCTTCCTGTTTTGTACAGCCTTCCTGACAACAGCAATGCTGACTCTGTCAATTCGCCCGTATACAAGATTGTTATCGATCCAGGACACGGCGGCAAAGATCACGGCGCAGAGGGAGTTAGTGGTCACGTCGAAAAGGATTTTACTTTGCAGCTTGCACGAAAGGTAAAGGAGTTAGCGGAGCAGGATTTGCGTATGCAGGTGTATTTGACTAGAAGTGATGATCGCTTTTTATCTTCAGTAGAGCGAGAAAGACCGCAATTTGCAAATCAGTTGGGAGCAGACTTGTTTATCTCGCTCCACGGAAATACCTATACAGATCCTACTGTTTCGGGAACAGAGACGTATTATTATCATCCGGAATCCCTTCCGCTTGCGAAGAGCATCCAAAAGTATGTGAGGGATGCGACCGGCTTTCAGGATAGGGGGGTAAAAAAGGAGGATTTTTTTGTCGTCAAGGATACAAACATGCCAGCAGTACTTCTTGAGGTTGGTTATCTAACCAATCCGTCGGATGAACAAAAATTGATGGATGAAGATTTTCAATATCGTATTGCCACTTCAGTGATAGAGGGTATACAAGACTATCTGGAAAAAACTGAAAACACTTGAGAGGAAGTAATACCCTGAGGAAAAAGCAGTTCCGTTTCCAATGTAACAGAGTCTCCATACAAAAAAATGTTTCAAACAAGTGTGATTGTAGGGGATTCGAATATGGAGGGGCTGTCCTATCATAGTGTACTGGATGAAGCCAATGTGAGTGCGGAGAAGAAGTAAAGCTATTCAAAAAATCGATTGAGGCCTTTGCGAAAAAAGAAATCGAACCTTCCTACAGCAAGTGGGAAGCAGACGGGATGTTCCCTAGAGGCAGTCGTCGTCGGTATTCCGCATCCAAAATGGCTGGAACGCCCTCTCGCACTAATTCGTACCAAGGATAACAAAACCATTCCAGGGGAACAGCTAGAGCATCTCTTGTACGAACATTTTGCGAAATGGAAGTTCCCAGATCAGATTCTGATCGTAAGCGAGATCCCGAAAACGAGTGTGGGTAAGTTTAATAAGAAAGACATTGTGAAGCAGTATGAGAATCTGTACCTGGGGTCGGAGTCTGAGGAAATCGCGTCGTCATGACGCGTTTTTCCATGATATGTATTGAAATGAAAAAATGGTTGTGTTACACTGCAGTTAAATTAATGACAGGAGCTGAAAGGTATAATGGATTCTTTTCTTGCCTAAAAAATAAAACAGAAAAGCGATACCCATCGCATGTTTTATTCTTTCTGCGCAAGAAAGTTACATTATCTTTTCACTCAATCAATCCTTATCTAACTCCTTTTTGAGTTGGGTTTGCTGTATTTATTTGAGCTACAAGAGAAGGTAACTTTCTTGTAGCTTTTTGATTTTTTATACAGGAGGATGATTGTATGTCATCAATTAATGTGAATAACCTAACGTTTGCCTATGATGGCAGCTTCGATAACATTTTTGAAAACGTGAGCTTCCAACTCGATACAGATTGGAAATTGGGCTTTACGGGAAGAAACGGAAGAGGGAAGACGACTTTCCTCAATCTGTTGCTGGGAAAATATGATTACAGCGGAAAGATCACGGCGCATGTCAGCTTTGAATATTTTCCTTTTCAAGTCGAGAACAAAGAATATCTTACCATTGATATCGTTCAAGACATTGTCCCGGACTATCAGTTATGGGAACTAATGCGCGAGTTCTCCCTCTTAAAGGTTTCAGAGGATGTTCTATATCGTCCTTTTGAATCATTGTCTAACGGGGAGCAAACGAAAGTGATGTTAGCCGCCTTATTTCTAAAGGAAAACAGTTTTTTGTTAATTGATGAGCCAACCAATCACCTCGACATGCATGCAAGGGAGCTCGTCAGTGATTATCTCCATTCCAAAAGCGGTTATATTCTGGTGTCCCACGACCGAGCATTTCTAGACAACTGTGTCGATCACATCCTGTCCATCAACAAGACGAATATCGAGGTACAAAAAGGGAATTTCTCTGATTGGTGGGAAAATAAACAGCGACAGGATAACTATGAACTCGCTGAAAATGAGAAGCTCAAAAAAGACATTAAACGCTTGTCGGACGCAGCCAAACGTACAAGCAACTGGTCGGACGCCGTGGAAAAAACGAAAAATGGTACCTTAAATTCAGGCTCTAAGCTCGACAAAGGGTATGTTGGTCACAAAGCTGCGAAAATGATGAAACGCTCCAAATCAATTGAGCAAAGACAGCAATCTGCGATGGAAGATAAGTCGAAGCTCCTGAAAAACATTGAAAGCCATGACAGCTTAAAGATTGCACAGCTTTCTTATCATAAGAACCAACTCGCTGAACTGGAAAAGGTTTCGATTCATTATGGAGAGAAGTTGGTTTGCTCAGATATTAGCTTTACGATTGAGCAGGGGGAGCGTATCGCGCTGGCAGGAAAGAATGGCTCTGGAAAATCCAGCATTTTGAAGCTCATTTGCGGGGAGAACATCGACCATACGGGCACCTTCCGAAAAGGGAGTCAGCTGAAAATCTCGTATGTATCCCAAGACACTTCCCATCTAAAGGGCAATCTAACGGATTTTGCCCAAGACAACGGTATTGATGAAAGCCTGTTTAAATCAATTTTGCGCAAACTGGACTTCTCCCGTGTGCAATTTGAGAAGGACATTTCCGCTTTTAGTGGCGGTCAGAAGAAGAAAGTATTGATTGCGAAAAGTCTTTGCGAGAAAGCCCATCTCCATATTTGGGATGAGCCGCTAAACTTTATTGACGTCATTTCGCGCATGCAAATTGAAGAGCTGCTCCTCGAACACTCGCCAACGATCCTTTTTGTGGAGCATGACAGGGAGTTTTGCAATAACATTGCTACGAAGATTGTTGAACTGTCATAGGGTGAAATGTGCCTGAAAAAGTAAGAAGGTGGGGGAAACCGTTTCGTTTTCCTCACCTTCTTTTTTGAAATCATATCGGAAGGGAATTTTGAGCAATCGAGAAGAAATGCTGAGTAGTGACATGTGGTAATTTTAAGATAATACATATGAAAGAATGGCGGAGATCCGATGGGGAAAATAATTGCAAATGTAAGCAGCACATTGAATGGTATCTATACTGGGCCGACAGGAGAAGAGGACAATATGGTAAGCTGGGCTTTGCCTGGAATCATGGACGCTACAGATGATGGTCTTGCGTTCTTTCAGAAGGTTGACGTAATCTTGATGGGACGAGTAACCTATGAAGGCTTTGCAGGCTATTGGCCGTTCCAAGAGGGAGAGTGGGCCGCTGCTATGAATAAGACTCAAAAGTTCGTTGTAACCAATAATAGTGAGCTTTCGGAAGTTCATTGGGGGGACTACACGGATACGATTACACTCCTTCATTCTGATGTCATGACGAAAGTAAAGGAGCTAAAAAAACAAATCAAGGGTGATATCATTGTTCCTGCAAGTGCGGGTCTTGTTCAAAGTTTGATAAATGCCGATTTGCTAGATGAACTCCGAGTGATCATTCATCCTGTTTTATTGGGCAGCGGCAAATATTACTTTGACAACATCAAAACACGTCATGATCTGAAGTTGCTAGAAACGAAGCTTTACGGAAAAAGCGGGTCTATACAACTACGATATGAGATTGGAAAGGCACAAGTAGAATAGGGTTTTTAACAATAGGGCGCTTTCTGGAGTAACAAAAAAAGTCCAATTTCTCAATTTCGTGGATGGAGAAATTGGGCTTTTTGTTATTTGCTCTAATTCGTTCGTAGAGCAGGGTACACGAAGGCTTTTAACGTAACGCCCGTAAAGGAACACCCGGAAGCTTTTGGATGACCGCCGCCCCCATAATGCTGTGCGATTACGGACAGATCCACGTCATCTCGAATAGTGCGAAAGCTGATTCTGCCTTTTCCGGGATCGAGCATCGCGACGAAATCGATCATCTCCGCATTCTTACATAGGAAATTTCCTGTCGTGGAGTGATATTGTTCGAGGAACACAACGCCCACTTGATACGTTTTTGGCTTTTCTAAATCGATTTCTACGGGGATCACCTTCAATTGCTTCAGCTTTTTTTGCTCAAATTCATCAATTCTCTTTTCTTCTGTATAGATGAGAATCGATTCTATTTCGTTAAAAACGAACTGATCCGTATGTACACCATCACCACGCAAGCGTTTGAGCACGTCTTGCACAAACGTATCCCGTTCGACCATATAGAATAAAATGTTGAGCTGGTTTGCTTGGACAAGACCGGTCGCATCCCAGTCCCATGTATCAAAGGAACGAACCAGCTCCACATAATCAGTGAGAACGCCTGTAGGGGTCAGATGCCCTTGGTTTATCAGGTAATCATAATAAAGGCTGGTTGCCGAGGTCTTTTTTCCCGATTCTTCCGTGATAACGTTTGCCCATTCGTACTTGGAAGCCAATGGCAATGCGGTAGAGTGATGATCGATCAAGACAAAAGCATGCCCGTCATCGACTTTTTTCTGTATCAGCGAACCCACCTCATCACTGACACTCACATCGGTAATCACGACATACATATCACGCGTAAGCTCTTCTTCTATAAACTTTTGTACTTCTTGATTGACCGTGTACGGAGTCACCCCGCGGGAATCGACTTCTTGATTGGAAAAAGCAATCTGGCTCAGGATCGCACACGACTCTCCATCCAAGTCCTTATCACTGAAATGAACAATTTTTGTATGATTCATTCGACATCTCCTTACGAAACGAGTCCGTCATGGGAATAACACTCCCATGATTATTTTTCCCTTGAATGGGATAGATAGACCTTCTTTAATTCAAAACCCTCAATCCAGCCTCGGTTAATCTCGTACCAAAGCGCCCACGGCTTTTCACAATATATCCCCGCGAGTTCAGCATGCCATGTGATTCACCGATTAGGTGAGCTTTCTAACTAATAACAGACAGAGAGGAATTGCTATTTTCATCCATTTGTAATATAATGCATGGGTTAAATCACTCTGTGTATCAGTTCAACCGCATGGGCGCATTCGCGAAATGGTTCGCGATCGCCCTTATTTCTATTAGCGAGTAGAACGGTGGAGAGTAAAACTTAAAAGGTGGTCCTCAACATGAAAAAGTCTACATTGATCCCAGCAGCACTCCTGCTAGTAGTCCTAACTGCATGTGGCAATACGCAAACGGCAGAGCAACCAAATACTCAGAATCAAGCGGCAACGGGCACGCAACAGCCAGCTGGTGAAGCAACAGCACAAAAGCCTGAAGAAGCGAAGAAAGAAGAGCAACAAGTGATCGTGGCTCCGCAAGAAATCGTGGTGTACAAGCAAGGGGAGAAAACTTCTCTGAAGCCAGAAGATGACAAGTTTAAGGAAATTCTTGCTCTTATGAATAAGCGTTTTGAAACACCTGCAGCCTTATTGCGTTTTGATGAAAGCACCCAGGCTGTAGAGAAGGACAAAAAAGAAGCGTTGGCTGTTGAATTCAACTACGCGGAAGTAACGACAAATACATTGCCTGCACTTGTTGGAGAAAACAATAAAGCGGAAGTAAAAGCTAAGACACTGTTCCTCGTATTGTCCGGAGATAACAAGGATCATATGTTTGATTCAGTAGATGGCAAAACATATGGTACTGCACCGTTGCAACTGACCGAATCCACTGAACTGACTGAGCTCTTGAATAAGTAAGCTTCTTTCCCGCAGGCTGTCGAGACAATCGGCAGCCTTTTTGCTATGAGAAAACCCCCTTGACCCGGATCAATCAGTCAAGAGGGGGGGACAGGACAAGCTATTTCCCTTGTTTATCTGGCTCCGTTTGAACAACAGTAAGCCCCATGTCACCATCCGTCTCCACTAAGTGCTTCAACATAGAAAGCTTGTTGTTCCAGAACTGTTCGTAAAAGGAAAGCCACTGTTTTACTTCGGTCAAGGGGCCAGGATGCAAGCGATAGATTTTCTCGCGACCTACCTTATGTCCTGTAACCAAGTCAGCATCAGCTAGAATATGAAGATGCTTGACAACAGCGGTTCGGCTTATTAGGAAATGAGAGGTAATCGCTGAGATCGGCAATTCTTTTTCAGCTAGCAAGCGAAGTACTTCTCGACGAGTAGGGTCAGCGATCGCTTGAAATACATCAACTTTTTCTGCTGAAGCAGACATTTAGCCTTCCACAACCTTTTTCAGACGCTCGTGAACAATACCAACCCAACCTTGATTCATTCTGTCGCGGATCACAGAGCTCTTCTCGTTTGCTTTTCCGATGATTTCCTCAGCTGCTCCCCAACCGCCATGAATGAGCGTAAACTCCGTTTTATCGCCAAGATCTTTTAACAGGAAATAGACTACCCAACCATCGGTATCCCAAGCAAAAGAAAGGCGATGAGGAGCTTCTACCTCCAATACTTTGCATGGAGATGGTCCAAAAGGGGATTGGATATGAAACTCATGACCTACCACTGGCTGGAAATCGTTGGGCATAAACCATGCAGAAATCGCTTCAGCAGTCGATACTTTTTCCCATACTTTTTCGATAGGCGCCTCAAAACGATCGTTTGTTTAATATCTTGCACTTGCTCCACAAAAATCTCTCCATTTCGTGTTTTTGTAATTATAACACCTTTTGGTTTCACTTCATGATGATATAACACCTTTTGGTATCATGTAAATGGTAATTTTCCTCCAAATGGCGCTTCCTATTCATTATTTGATTCGATTCTCCTAAGGGAAATCCGGCGTTTTTTGATTTTTCACCTGACCAATGTGCTCCCATCTTGCGTGAAAAGGGTATAATAAATTGGCAAAATGTATCAAGTGCACAGTTACTTCCATTCAAATACACCAATCGATAAAAGGAGATACAATGACAGACAAAAAAACAACGCTCGAACCGGGATGGAACTTCGACAACAGCTATACAACGCTGCCGAAATCATTTTATTCTCGGCTGAGTCCACCTCCTGTGCATTCACCGAAGCTCGCCATTCTTAACGAGTCTTTGGCAAAGTCGCTCGGGCTGAACGCCGAAGTCCTCCAAAGCGCCGAAGCTGTAGCCATGCTCGCGGGAAACGAGGCACCAGAAGGCGCTATGCCTCTCGCGCAAGCATATGCTGGACATCAATTTGGTCACTTTACCATGCTGGGCGACGGGCGGGCCCTCCTGCTTGGCGAACAGATTACACCCCTAGGAGAGCGCTTTGATATCCAACTGAAAGGCTCAGGCAGAACACCTTATTCACGCGGCGGCGATGGTAGGGCAGCACTTGGTCCGATGCTGCGCGAATACATCATAAGCGAGGCCATGCATGGACTCGGTATTCCTACGACTCGCAGCCTCGCAGTTGTGACAACGGGAGAGCCTATCTATCGTGAATCCGAGTTGCCTGGTGCCATTTTGACACGCGTGGCTGCCAGTCATATCCGAGTGGGCACGTTCCAATTCGCGGCAAGATGGTGCTCGATTGAAGATCTTCGCGCGTTAGCTGAATACACCTTGCAAAGACATTTTCCAGAGATAGAAGCAGAAGAAAATCGTTATCTCCTTCTATTGAAGGGAGTTATCAAGCGTCAAGCGGGGTTGATTGCCAAGTGGCAACTCGTGGGCTTCATTCATGGGGTCATGAACACCGACAACATGGCGATCAGCGGCGAAACCATCGATTACGGTCCTTGCGCTTTCATGGACTCGTATGATCCAGCAACTGTATTTAGCTCCATTGACGTTCAAGGCCGCTACGCTTACGGAAATCAGCCGTACATTGCCGTGTGGAATCTTTCTCGTTTTGCGGAAACCTTATTGCCGTTGCTGCATGACAACGAAGCGCAGGCTGTGAAAATTGCCGAAGATGCCCTTGGCGAATTTAGCAAGCTGTATCACAGCAATTGGCTCAGAGGAATGCGGGCAAAGCTCGGAATGTTTAACGAAGAGGAACAAGACGAAGCGTTGATCGAAGGTCTGCTCAACATGATGAAGGAGCACCGTGCAGACTATACGAATACATTTTGTGCTTTCACGATGAATCAACCAGAAGATACCGTGCTGTTTGGTACGAGCGAATTCACGGAATGGCATGAGCAGTGGAAAGCACGACTAACAAGACAGCCAGAAGACACCGAAGCGATACAACAGTTAATGAAAAAGAGTAATCCGGCAGTCATCCCTCGGAACCATCGTGTAGAAGAAGCATTGGAAGCAGCATGGAAAGAGGGCGACTACACTGTGATGGAACGGCTACTAGCAGTCCTTTCTGATCCATATGCGTACACGCCTGAACAGGTAGAATACTCGACGTTACCAGCGGAATCAGCTCGTCCTTACCAAACGTTTTGCGGAACGTAGTAGCAACTTAATTAGAGTCCAACGATCTTTCACACGTTGGACTCTTTTTTCATACGTCCGATCCGCGCTAAAATATGGAAAGCAAAGAAAAAAGGAGCAATCGTTTTATGGATAAAAAAGCAAAGCAAATCTTGATGAAAACATTTTGGAGCAGCAACGGATGGAAGAGTCGCCCATATGATTTTTCGGGAGCAGATTTTGAATACGCCAAAAGCAAAGGCCTCATGTTTGACCCGCTAACGATCAGTCACGAGGAGTGCTTAGAGAGAATCATTGCTCTGCATGAAAAAGTGACGAAAGAGCAAGTCGCCACAGCATTTTTGCACAGTCTCTCGACGCGAAAGGTGTACCTGCGCAGCGCCTTGTCTAGTTGGGCTTTGACAGAGGCTTTGACAGCCCATACGTTCGAAAGTAACGCCGGCAAGTATACGAATCCAGAAAACGGCACCTACTTCGCCATGTACGGAGACTGTCATAAATGCGACCGTTACTATATCGCTGGACGAGAGCTATATACCGATGAAGATTTGAATGTCCTGAATTTTGAAAGAATCAAATGGGGAGGTATCCGTCTGAACTATCTACCGTACCTCATGCTTGATCTGGAGCTGTTAAGCAAGGAAGAAAATCTTACGGTACTGGTAGAAGATATAGCCATCTTCCGTCAGGTGCTAGACATCATCGCGAGCAGTGAACCAACCGATGCCGCCCGTCAACTGGAGAAGCGTCTTACTGGAGTCTTTCCGTCCAGCAAGAATGAACGAGATGTCTTCATGGAAATTCTTGCATCCGCTGGAATCTTGGCTCCAAGCAAGGACAGACCAGGGCGTGGTGGGAAGAACGACTTTTTCGCTGTCGTGAATTGGCGGGGGGAAGATAGCTATTCCGAGCAAGCTGTCCAGAACTTCTTTGGTCCGTGGCTGTAAAGAACGGAAAATCTAGGAACAAAGAAGGGTGCCATCTATTCGCGAAGTGTGTATAATATTGGAAAAGTAAGTCGAAAAGTTAGTTTCTATTGAAAGGAGGTGAGATATAAGTGAAAAAGAAATTAATCGTTCTGTCAGGCATTGCGGGCAGTGGAAAAAGCAAGTGGGCACAAGAAATTGCCAAAAAGGAACGGGCAACCATCGTGTCTACGGATGAAATTCGCCAAAACTTATTCGGTGATGAGCAAAAGCAAAAAAAGTCAGCACAAGTATTTTTTGAGGTTTATTCGAAAATCGCAACAGAGCTGGCGAATGGAAAGAATGTCATCTTAGACGCAACCAATATTGACAGAGAGAAAAGAATGAAGGTCCTTGCCAAATTTCCAGATGTCCAAAAGGAATGCTATTACGTCGATGCTCCCTATTCTGTTTGCCTAGAGCGCAATCGATCCCGAAAGAGAACCGTAGATGAATACATCTTGGCGAAGATGCGGAAGAACTTCCATTTTCCTATTAAGAATGAGGGCTGGGACCACATTCATCTCTTGCACGAACCAGCTCCTTATGCCATTGGAAAAGAAGAGTTTGTTCAATTGCTTCAAAATGAACCCTCCTATGAAGAGCTGTTTGCCAAGTTGAATGCCATTCCGATCTTCCAAGAGATGTATCAGTTTAATCAGGAAAACCCTTATCATCAGTACCCTTTGTGCAAGCATACCTATCATGTTTTCGATTATGTAAACGCCTTTTACACGGAAGAAGACAAATTTCTCATGCAAGTGGTCGCCTTGTTTCACGATACAGGAAAACCATTTTGCAAAACCTACAAACCGATGAAAGGCCATTACTCCTACTACGGACATGAGCATGTTTCTGCGCAAATTGCTTGCCATTTCTTAAAAGAATTAGGATTCGAAGATGAGTTTATCTTCGAAGTCGTCAACCTGATTCAAATGCACATGAAGATTAACTACGGAACGCAGCAAGATATTTCCGAGATTTATCATCTATTGGGCGATGAGTACCTATGGAAGCTGTACTTCTTTAAGGAAGGTGATGCCTATGCGAAATAAGGAGGTGAATAGAGATGTTGAAAAAATACCCAAGAACCTTTCATTTACCCTGGTCAAGAAGTAGAACCGACGATGATAAAATCTTGCGAACGGTTTGTCACTTCGAGGGAAAAGAAGTAGTCGTGACAGAGAAGCTGGATGGCGAAAATACAACTCTTTACCGAAATCATATCCACGCAAGGTCACTAGATAGCAAAGACCACGCATCTAGACATTGGGTCAAGATGCTGCACGGGACGATTTCGTTTCATATCCCGGAAGGCTGGAGAGTTTGCGGAGAAAATGTATATGCGCTGCACTCCATCTATTACGAACACCTAACGAGCTATTTCTACGTTTTCTCTATTTGGAATGAAAATAATGAATGCTTGTCGTGGGACGAGACAGTCGAGTGGGCAAGTTTGCTTGGCTTAGAAACAGCGCCTGTCCTATACAGAGGGATTTGGAAGGAAGAGACCGTAAAAAGTTGCTACACCAAACAATCTATCTACGGCGGGGAACAAGAGGGGTACGTGGTACGAGTAACGGAGAGGTTTCCGTACGAAGAATTTAAACAATCTGCCGCCAAGTTTGTGCGCAAAAATCATGTGCAAACCGACCAGCACTGGTTATCGAAGCCAGTGGTTCCAAATGGGATAACACAAACCAATTAAAGACTTTTGATAGAGAAGGGAATGAGAACGATGTAATTTGCTAAGTGGTATTGACCGTCTAATAGAGTATCCAAATTTCACTTTGGCTATTGTTAAGACAGTCATTACATAGGAGGCGAGCGAGATGAACGAAGAAATGAACGAAGAAATGAATGAGGAAATGATGTCGGCGGGCTGGGATGCCATTGATCAGGAGATGAGAAAGATTTATGGAGAGCAGGAGCCTAAGCATTACGGGACGCTCATCTCGTATGCGCTGGGTGGTCACGATCCATTGGATGGAATAAGCGCCTACAAATCAGACGAGCCTTACCCGCATTGGCATTTTGTGACCTATGGATTTACCGAGTTGTATGAAAAGGAATCCGAGAATGAAGCGGAAAGCGGTTTTGGTTTTGAATTGACGTTTCGATTGGCACGAAAGGACGACGAGGAAGAACCGCCTGCCTGGGCGCTGAATCTGCTTCAAAATATGGGACGTTACGTATTCAACACGGGTAATGTTTTTCACGCGGGTGATCATTTGGATGCAAACGGTCCGATATGCTTGGGCGCCGATACCCAACTGACTGCGCTCGCTTTTGTCACGGACCCACAGCTTGCCGAAATCGATACGCCGAACGGTCGGGTGCAATTTTTGCAAATGGTCGGGATCACAGGTGATGAACTCGATGCGATGATGGCTTGGAATACACGTGGCGTACTCCAATCTGGCTTGCCGTACATGCCTTCCTACATAACCGATCTTGAGCGAGAATCTCTTCTTCGCAACTCGACAGTTTCTGATGCTGTTCAAAAAGGAATGGAACAAGAAGGCTCCAACACTGCCTACTTGTTCGTCAGCCAGCTAGGATGGGAGTCAGGTAAAAAAGGCTTTTTGAAAAAAACGCCCTCGACCCTGAGGCTGGGAGCGAAGCAAGCAGAAGTTATCGGAAAAATTCTCCGCGGACGTATGCGAAAAGGGGAAAGTCTGAGCCTAGTGGGACCTGATGTCCGAGTTGTATTTGAGGCAGGAGAAAAGCCTGAATGTATTCCTGGAGAGGACGTCATTCGATTTGTCCTCGATGATGCGACAACGATTGCGCTTACTAAGCAGTTGCTTCCCAAGGAAAGCAGCTTTGAGATCCCTTCCTTGAAAGGAATTGCCATAAACATTGTGAAAACCAATATTACCGATAGCGAGGGCAATGTCGTCAAGGTCATCGGTTAAGACGGTAGCATTGTTTTGGCGAGGAGGAGAGTCAGCCAATGAATCAAGCAGCAGAAGCATTTCTAAACGAAGTATGGACTTCCATCCAAGAAATTTACAAAAAAGAGAACCAGCGGATCAACGAGATCAAAGACTGGAGTCGACTGCAGGTAGGGATCAAAGACTACCTGAGAGTGGCATGGAGAAAAGGAGAACGCAACTGGGCCAATGGCAAAATCCACGTGGATGTCCATGAACCTTACAGTTGGAGTGACGACTCGTACAAATACGAGGCGGGTCCTTACATAGAGGAGCTTACAGAGGAAATTCTCATGCAAGAGTTTTTTCCCGCACTGTGTGAACGAATGGAATCCCTTTTCCATTCCACTGACTATGATTCTCACTTTTTTAATTACCACTTCGATCTCGTCTTCGAATTCGAGTGGGAACAATCGATGCAGTGCCATTCTCACCATTTCGTAAACGAACGCAAACGCGAGAGTCTAAAACAAGCATTGGATCAATTTATCGAGTCAAAAATTAAGCCGGAGCTTCCCGTACGTCCGAATGAAAAAGACGATTTTTTCTTCGCTCATTGTCTCGTCAATCCCGATCTGATGGAACAAAAGCAGGAGGTTATCGAACCGCTCATCCAGCGTCTTAGCGAAAAGCTGCGCTCCAATAAAGAACGCAGTGATTCGTGGACATACTACTCAACGATGGCTTTAAAGGGCTGGGCGGATGAGCGTTTTTTGGTCAAATTTTTTGATCGTACCGGGCATTATGGAATGGATTGGGCTTTGAAACTTGAGCAGGAACGTCAAGAACCAAAAACTGAGGAGCTGGACTTTTTCTTGTACATCGCTCTCGCAATTGGTAACAAGGAACCTGACACCCGCAAGAAGTTCCTGCACCTCGCTGTTCAGCTCGGCTCCAAGCAGGCTGCGGACTATGTAAAACGGGGCAGCGGTCGCTTTGAAAACGAGTATAATAGCACTCTGATTCAAGCAAGCGCCAATGACGTTTTGCAAGCGATCGACATTCGTATCGTATCTGAGGAAGAAGCAGCCTACGGTGAAGCCATAGATTTTATCAACGGCCTTTTGCGTGAAGGCTTTCCAAAAGGGTACAAGCTCAAGCTGAAGAGCAGCGAAAAGCACTACCTACCAGTAAAAAAGCTGGCGAAGTCAGGTCTCCACCAGTTTTTTGCGAATGCGTCCCGTTATCCTGTCTTATACCCGATAATCGCGGAATATGCCGAGCTTGCGATGGAGGAGTTTGCGTGGTACGGGGATGTAGAGCCTAGTGAGAAATCCGTCATGCCTGGCACCTATGCGGTATTGGCTCTCGGCTTGTCTAGCAACGATTATTTTCCACTTTTTCGTCGCTATATGGAGCTGGTCGACACGGAGCATCAGTCTGCCCAGGACGATTTTGCGATTGCTTTTATCGAGGCGCATGGTGTAACCGTAGAGAATATGCCAGTACTCGTCTCTCTGGTGCTTGGTAGTAGCGACTCGGCGAAGCCTTTGAAAAATATCAACATCGATCGTGCAGAACTGGTGGACGCACTCATAGGGGCGCTTGCAGCGATGGAAGATTACCTGCGGGAAACTGTTATTTATCGCCTTTTCGGCGGGAATAAGAAGCTCGCACAGGCGGTAAAAAAGGAGTCTTCCCCCATCAAAGATAAGCTTGCACAACTGCTAGCCTTGGTCGAATAGCTTCATTGACAATATTTAGAAGGCCATGCTATATTGAAGTCAACTACATGGAACGGAGGGTGAATCATTTGCGCAATTGTTTATTTATTGGAAAAGCCAATCCTATAATAAATAAACAAGAAGCCAAATTCACCCGCAAATTTATATCTTGAATTCCTGTATGGTCTATTTTCCATATAGCGATTTCTAGTATGAGAGCAAGATGCTTCTGTTTATTGGACAGAAGCATCTTTTTTTGTTGTCAAAAAAAGGGGGTGGTACAGATGAACAAAGAGTAAAGGATGAGAAACGTAAAAACGAAATGGGGAATCCAAATGGTTGAACTGCATAATATCACGATTACTACCAAAAAAGACGGCAGGCCTCTCATTCAAAATTTGCAACTGACCCTGCAACTCGGAGACAAGATTGCCATCATCGGGGAAGAGGGAAATGGAAAAAGCAGTTTGTTAAAATTGATTTACGCGGAACAAATGATTGCCGAGTATTGCACATTTGAAGGAAAAGTGTTGAGAAACGAATGTTCCATGGGTTTTCTTTCACAGGAGCTATCGGACGAAGAAAAACAAATGACCATTGCTGACTTCTTTTCCGAAAATCAATGGAGCAAAGAACTGGTGAGAGCGATGGATGATCTCGGCATTCATGCATTGGATTCAGATAAAAAGATGGGTGTTCTGTCCGGTGGTGAGCGTTTCAAATACCGCTTTTTAAGTCTGTTGGCAAAGAATCCTGATGTTCTATTACTGGACGAACCTACGAATGATTTGGATATTCAAACGATGGAATGGCTGGAAGAATTTATCCAACAAACGGCTATTCCTGTCATATATGTATCGCATGACGAAACATTTATTGCGAATACAGCAAACGGTATTCTTCATATGGAACTGACGAAGCGCAAGCAAGTACCCAAATATACGTTTTCAAGAGAACCCTATGAAAATTACTTCGCGAATCGCGAGAGTCACTTGAACAAACAAGAGCAGATGGCCAGAAAACAAGCTTCTGATCATCGAAAGCAAATGGAGAAATGGCATGACGTTTGGAATAAGGCAGAACATCAACATCGGAATGTAGCCCGGTCAGACCCGCGACTGCAAAAGAAAATCAAGTCTCTGAAAAATCAAAAAGAGCGCATGGAGAAAGCGTCGGAAACGTTTCTAGAGGCACCAAGTGTAGAAGAAGCTAGCGAATTCCGATTTGATTCTGCTGTACATGTGCCCGGTAGTAAGCAAATCCTCGAATTTTCCTTGGAAGTACTGCAAATAGCGAACAAACAGCTAACGAAACAGATTCATCTATCGATCAAGGGCCCAGAAAAAGTCGCGATTATTGGGGAAAATGGGATCGGAAAAACGACATTGTTGAAAAAGATCATGGATGAGCTAGTCCAGCACTCGTCATTAAAGATCGGTTATATGCCCCAAAACTATGAAGACCGACTGGATTCAACGAAAACACCGATTGAATACTTGGAAAGAACCGGGAATAAAGATGCGATGACAAAAGCGTATACTCATTTAGGCAGTATGAAATTTACAAAAGAGGAGATGCATCAACCCATTAAAAACTTATCTGGGGGACAGAAAGCGAAATTGCTCCTGGTAAAAATGATTTTGGATCAGTGCGAAATATTAATACTGGATGAACCAACCCGAAACTTCAGTCCTTTGACGACTCCTGTTATGTGCCGCGCCTTAACGGCTTTTGACGGTGTGATTATCAGTATTTCGCATGATCGACGGTATTTGCATGAGGTCGCAACAACTGTTTATGAACTAACTTCCGATGGTCTCACGAAAATAAAATAAGGGATAGTGGCGGAATCATTGCTACATGGTTGACATTGCTATTTGAATTCAATATACTGACTTTAATTTCATATGAAACTTACGTTGAAAGAGCTCAGTAGCAGCTTATTCCCTGTTCTAGAAAGCCGGGGGTTGATGGAACCCGGTACACAATAAGCGAGCGAATTACACTCTGGAGTATCTCGGGTAATGCCGAGCGGAATCGCGAACGATAAATCGCTACGAGTGGCATGAATGGCCTGCGTTAACGCATGTGTCCATTGGTGCAAGTTGGGTGGTAACACGGTTATTCAATCGTCCCTATGTCTACAATAGACAAGGGACGATTTTTTATTTTTACCATAGGAGATTGAAGGAGTGTATGGCAGTGAATATTATCGACGAACTCGAATGGCGCGAAGCCATCAATCAGCAAACAGATGCAGAAGGGCTGCGAGAATTAACGAATGAAAAAGCAGTCTCGTTATATTGTGGTGTAGATCCAACAGGTGACAGTATGCATATCGGTCACTTGATTCCTTTCATGGTACTGAAACGCTTCCAGCTCGCTGGTCATCGTCCGGTCATTTTGATCGGTGGTGCAACAGGTACGATTGGCGATCCGAGCGGCCGTCAATCCGAGCGCTCTTTGCAAACACTGGAGCAAATTCAGGAGAACGTCGACAAACTCACCGCGCAGATGAAAAAGCTGTTCATTACAGAAGGCGACAACCAAATCCGTTTGGTGAACAACTACGACTGGACGCATAAAATCAATGTCATTGAATTTTTGCGGGATTACGGTAAAAACTTCAGCATCAATACGATGCTTGCCAAGGATGTTGTGTCGAGCAGACTGGATAGCGGAATTTCATTTACGGAGTTTTCCTACCAAATTCTGCAGTCGCTGGATTACCTGCATCTGTACAAACATGAAGATGTTCAGCTGCAAATCGGCGGTTCCGACCAATGGGGCAACATCACTAGCGGTCTCGATCTGATCCGCAAAAAAGAAGGATCAGAATCAAAAGCATTCGGTCTCACCATTCCTCTGATGCTGAAGGCAGATGGTACGAAATTCGGGAAGACAGCGGGAGGAGCCATCTGGCTTGATCCAAACAAAACAACACCATTCGAATTCTACCAATTCTGGGCGAATACCGATGACCGCGATGTTGTGAAATACTTGAAATACTTCACATTCCTCTCCAAAGAGGAAATTGAAGAGTTGGCTGAAAAAGTACAGACCGAGCCACATAAACGCGAGGCGCAAAAAGCGCTAGCTGAGGAAATGACGAGATTTGTGCATAGCGAGGAATTGCTGGAGCAGGCGAAGCGCATTACAGCAGCTCTGTTTACTGGTGATATTAAATCGCTATCGGCAGACGAGATCGAGCAAGGCTTCAAAGAAATGCCGACGTACGAATCTACCCTCGAAACGAAGAACATTGTCGACTGGCTCGTTGAGATTGGCATTGAGCCATCCAAGCGTCAAGCACGTGAGGATATTACAAAAGGCGCTATCTCCATGAATGGCGAGCGCGTTACCGATCTCGAACTGGAAGTAACGCCAAGTCTCGCTATCGGCGGACGCTTCATCATTATCCGCAAAGGCAAGAAAAACTACAGCTTGGTAAAATTGTCTCAATAGATGAAGGAATAAGAAGCTTCCCTAGAAACATGAAGGGAAGCTTCTTCTTATATTTGCATTACTTTCGTGTTTGACAGTCCTCCACCGTATGATTGTGGAAGGACATCGCATTGCGATCTAGACTGTAGCTGATAAAAGTCAGCAACGATGCCACGATCGCGACAATCGCACCAGCCCAGGAAACATCAATGAGTTCACGGTTTGTCGTAATAAATCCACCCAAAGCTGATCCGAGAGCGATCCCAACATTGACTGACACAGGAGTTAATGAGGAAGCCAAATCTCTGGCAGCCGGGAAATGTTTATCGGCCAAATCAATAAAGTACAATTGCATCGTGGAATTCATGATATAAACGACCAAGGCCATAAAGGATAAGCTGATGAATCCACCGAGAAGGGTATGGGACGAAAAATAAAGAGATGCGAGAATAACGGCTTGCATCAGATACACATACCGGAGCTTTCCAATCCCGTTGTGAGCGGCCAGTTTTCCACCAATCAACGTGCTAAAGATCGAAATGACCCCGTAGAGTAAAAATACGAGACTAATAGATTGGTTCGGTACGAAGAGCACTTCTTGCAGCAAAGGAGTTAAATACGTATATACTGTGTAGGTTGCTGCGATACTTAATGCCGGGATAAAAAACGCGATGATGATACGTCTATGGGTCAGTAACCCGATTTGTTTTTGCAAGGAACTCCTCGATCCCTTCAATCCTTTCGGGATGGTCGTTGCACTTGCAAGGAGTGAAATGACGCCTAGTAGAGCCGCAAACCAAAAGGCCATTTGCCAACCTCCCCATTGCCCAATAAATGTACCAAGTGGCACCCCAATAACGCTGGCGATCGTGAAGCCTGCAAAAATGATAGAAATAGCGGTTCCCCTTTTCTCAGCAGGCATCGTTTCACTGGCAACCGCCATGGCAAGTGCAATCAAAACCCCGGTCACAACAGCAGTCAAGATTCTGGAAACAAGAAGCAACATATACGTCTCGGATAGGGCAGTAAGTATATTCCCTGTAATAAAGATGCCGATCAATGTGAGCATGAGTGGATACTTGGCAAATCGACTAAAAATAGCGGTTAAGATCGGTGTACCGATGGCAAATGAAATGGCAAAGGCTGACACGAGAGATCCTACTGTTGAAATCGATATGCCCAACTCTGATGCCACATCACTAAGCAGCGAGATGATGACAAATTCACTCGTACCCAGAACGAAAGTTAATAGAAATAAGGTAAAAGTCAGGAACTGTTGCTGTCTGTTCAAAAGCTGAATCTCCTCTCCACATGTTCGATTGTTAAGCTTTTTCTAAGGCAATCTGGAGCTCGGCAACATAAGAGTCTGGGTCTTCGGGATTTTCACGACGAATACAAATTTCACGACGAGGTTCATTCTCTTTGATCCGATATCCATTTCGTTCAATCCACATCGCCAATTCGACACTCGCATTGCAACGGCACGTCGTCCGGCAATGATGGATGAGCGTAGCCATCAACGGAATTTCCGGCAATCGCTTAACGGTAAACGGTGGTTCGGTCTGCAAATCGTGAGTAAGCAGACGCGCCACTTCCACATCCATGTTGTCATCGCACTCCTCGCACCCATGCCAAAGAACCATTCTGGAGAGAGAAGATTGACCTGAACGCCCCATATAATCGTCCAACTTTTGAAATAGCTCCGGAATATTATTGAACGGAGTTCTTTGACGATAGGATAGAACGAGTTGGGGCTCTACTTTTTTTAGAATGACATCATGCGAAGGCAAGCTTTTCTCTTCATTTTCAATGGCATACAAACGATCCTTGATGAGATTCAGTCTTGCTTGCTCCTTATCGAGAATGGACTGAATTTCGCTTTGCTTGATTCGAAACATCCCCCTGATTTGTTCGAGTGGGATTTGCTCGCTCATCATCTGACGAATTTGATCCAAGGAAAATCCCAATTCTTTATAGGCCAAAATCCGATTAAGCTGAAACATTTGGTCAGCCGAATAATACCGATAGCCTGAAAATTTATCAGTATGAGCTGGTTTGAGCAAATGAACTTGGTCATAGTAACGAAGTGTTTTGACGGAGACTTGACTAATCTTTGCAAATTCACTGATTTTAAACATGGTACAACCTCCATACTTACGTCTTTTCTGTACCGAGTATAACTTTCCAGTTAAGGGGAGAGTCAAGCGGCATGGGAAGGGGAATGGGCAATGAAAAAACCGGTGGGTTTCGATTCCACCGGTTTTGATCGATCTTTATTTTATTTCCGAAGGGCAATACTAGCCACTTTGTTCATAGCAATAACAGCAACTGCATTCGGCTCCAGATCGAACCAAAAAATAAGATCGCCATCCGCTTTCTTCTGCGACGGCTTCATCCCGTTCACATAGACTTCCGAAGCTTTTGTCGCCATCGAAAGACCAGAAATCTTGCGCATGCCATCATTGTGCAGAACAATAGAGCCGTTTGGAGCATATTCCATTCTGACTTGTGAGAGGGCAAGCCAATAATCCATGATTTCACGTACGGTCGTCAAATGCAACTTGCCTTGATCGCGCAGGGTGTCCATTCGTTTCAATAAGCGGTCAAAATCGGGATGTATGATCCAGTTACCTTTGATATCCCGAATGATAAATTTCCCGCCTTGCTTTTTGGCGGGAATTCTTGCCAAGTAGGTATGATTGATAAAAATCCCACGATTTTGAATGAGCTGCTGGAGATTTTGTTCCAGATACAGATGCAGTGTATCTTCCGGAATGGTGGCAGCCGACCATGAATAAAACGGGCCAGTGACTGTCGGATGCGACCAATAGAGAGGGGTGCGCAGAGCGTCGCCTCTTTGGGATTGGTACAGATCAAGACCATGATTGGGATTGGCGATATCTTCTGAGCTGTAGTGCCAAAAATACGATGTGCCGTATTTTTTCCACTGATGCGCCAAGTAATTCGCAGTTTGGTTGTCGAGCGCGTTAAACGCAAAGCCGGACTTCAAATATCCATGGTCAATCCATGTATTGCTTTGGAAGTGATCTTTCATTACTTGCAACGCATCTTCCGTAGTCTTTTGATAGTGCCTGATTTCGTATGGATAGATGGTATGTAGACCAATATCATTATCGTTCCGATTCAGATCATCTAGAAACTGCAAAAATTCAGGGCATTGCACAATGGCGACATTGACAGGCGATTTCGCTTGAAAATACGGATTTGAGTAAAACACGCTTTTCGTAACCGGTATTTGATGCTTGACAAAACCGCCTGTCGCTTGTGCCGATGATGTAATCTTCTCGGAGCCGAAATAAACAGCCCGATTCGTTTGTAGCGTTTGCTCGTCAGCATGCTCTGTCCATACGTGTGTCGCCAAAAAACCAAAAGGCTGACTCATAAATCGCGGCATGAGCTTCGGTTGATACCCAACTACCAATGAGAATGAATTTGTTCGTTCATCGTTTGCACGATATTCGGAAGCGTGGCGGACTTTTCCAACTTGATTCGTTGAGCCTTGCTGTACGTATCTGTGATCGTTCATGTGATCCAGATTGACGATGAGCTGTTTTTGCGTTGCATTCAATTCAAGTGACGACACGTTGGGAGCATGGTACAAAAAAGCTGATTGCTTCCCTTGACCGAATTTCGCACCTTGGCGATCCAGCCAGTAAGAAGCTTGGAATTTTTGTGTGTCTACTTTCCGGTTCTTGCGGTATACCTCTGTTACATTTGGCTTGAATTGCAGGGCGAACGCCTCTCGAAAAACCTTTGCCACTTGCTTGTAGCTGGTTTTTACGGAGACATCGATGGCAGGGCTATTTTTTTGCAATTCATATTTTGTTGTAACCACTGAAAGTGGAGTATGACCTGTGACGATGACTGTGTTACCAGTAGCAGTCTCCTGTTGTTCCACCTTTACGTCATCCCATTTGCGAACCCAGTGGTTGCCCCGTTTGATAAAAATGTTCCGGTCGATAACTTTCGACGTAGCAGGAGAGAAGAACACGTCATTTCCACGGACGGCAGTTACTTTAGCTTGATGGACAAGTGGAGCATTCATTCTGCCGCCAAACGATTCGGAGCGAATTTCGATGGCTGCTCCTGGTTGAAATGCTGGACGTTGATCCAACGTTATTTGATTGGCTCCTTTCGGAAGGGAAGGAGTCATTGCATTGTAGATCGCGCCATATTCAGCCTGGTACTGAATGGAAGAGAGGATTTCATTTTTCGCCAAATCGGTAATGCGGACATTTCCTGCCTCATCCCAGCTAAACACATAATACGGATTTTGAAAGGAGGATTCCTTCGCAAGGGTAGGTATTGGAAAAGAAAGTACTAAGAAAAGCAATAATATGAAGGGAATGGCGGAAAACCTTTTTGCCAGCATGATTTTCTCCTTGTGTACGATGATATAGGTTAGACGAATGTGCACCGAAAAAGCCACAAGGTAACCCAGCATGATTTAGACCTTCTCAAACAGCAAGAAAAGATATATAATTAATTAAATTAATTAACTAATAAAAAGGAGCTAACATGTACCCGTTCTTTTCAAAAGTCGCATTCACACATCGTATGTACAATAATCAATTGCAAGAGGAGTTACTTCCATTTGGTATATCTGTCACGCAATGGGCGTTGATTCGTTATCTGAAAAATAACGGTTCTGCTACTTTTAGCGACGTTGCCGATTATTGGCAAGTAGAGAAGCCAGCCATTACACCGATTGCGCAAAAACTAGCCGCGCGTGAAATCATTTCGATTTCATCTGGATTAGACAAACGGCAAAAAATTATGTATTTGTCAGAGAAAGGTGAAGCGCTACATAAGACGATTATGGAAGCGACTGATCCGTTCTTGGAAGAAATATTGGAGGGCATTTCACCAGAAGAAAGAGACGCAGCAGCAACAGTACTCGAAAAAATAATCATGAACCTAAAGAGAAGAGGGTAAGCAGTGAAGAAGGATAGGCTTTGGACGAAAGAGTTCGTTATTGTTTCTTTCATCAATTTTCTTTTGACACTTATGTTTTTCTTACTAATGGTTACGATTGCTTCATATGCCAAGACAGAATTTCACGCTTCAACTAGTTCAGCAGGATTGGTTTCCAGTATCTTTATCATTGGTGCTTTGATTGGCCGATTACTCACTGGTAGAGCCATTAGTCATATTGGTACGAAAAAAACGCTTTGGATTGGGTTAGGATTTTTTGCTGTCACCTCGTTGCTTTACTTTTTTGCTGTCCATATCAGCTTTTTACTGGTCAATCGATTGTTACAAGGGATTGCTGTTGGGATTGCCAGTACAGCAACAGGTACCATTATTGCTCAAATCTTGCCAGCGTCTCGCAAGGGTGAGGGGATTGGCTATTACAGTTTAAGTGCGATTTTAGCCACTGCCATTGGTCCTTTTCTCGGCATGATCTTATTGCGGCTTGAAAATGGTTTCACTTGGATCTTTACGATGAATGTTGTGTTTTCCCTGATTTGTTTGATGTTTTATGCCATGGCAAAAATCAATGTTCCGCTTCCTTCCGCAAGTGTGAAAGAGGAAGCAAAAGGTTCTCTGCTTTCGAAATTCATCGAGCCGAAAGCTTTGCCGATTTCATTCATCGCCTTATTGATCGGCTTCAGCTATTCGGGTGTCTTGTCATTTCTATCGTTTTATGCGGAAGAAATTAATCTCTCCTCAGCTTCCAGCTATTTCTTCTTGGTGTATGCCATTGTCATTATCCTCTCACGTCCATTCTCAGGAAAGCTAATGGACGCAAGAGGGGCGAACATCGTGACATACCCCAGCCTAGTCATATTTGCGCTCGGGATGCTACTATTCAGTCAAGCCTCAACTTCCTGGATGCTACTGCTATCTGCTGCATTGATTGGAGTAGGCTACGGTAACTTTAACTCCATTGCCCAAACGGTAGCTGTGAAGGTGACAGATCCGCATCGCTTTGGATTAGCAACCTCTACTTACTACATTTTGTATGATCTAGGATTAGGAATCGGGCCCTATCTGCTCGGATTTATCGTACCGCATACAGGATATCGTACGATTTTCGTCGGGATGGTTGCCTTCATTCTTTTCAGTATCCCGCTTTATCACTGGCTACACGGCAAACGAGATCGAGAATTGATGCGTGCAGCTTAACTCATCCAGGATAGAAATGGGGAGTTAGGACTCATAGTAAAAATATGCAGGCTGCCCTTAGTCGGTAGCCTGTTATCTTTTCCAGTAGTTTTTTTAATACGCATGATTGTGGAAAGTTCGAGGGAAGTTTTAGTGAAAGTAGAAAAATGATAACGAACGGTTGAAAAACATAGTATACTTTTGGGTGGACATATTAATGGAAAAGTTTATGAACAAACAGATCAACTTAGAACTCACAAAGGTTAGGAGTCAACTAGAAAATGATGGAGAAAGTACACTGGCGAGAAATAAAGAAATACATAATGATCGCGACTTACACCGTATTGCTGTTTGCTGTGGTCTGGAATTTTCCTTCTGTAAAGTCATTTATCTATGAAATATTTGACTTATTAGATCCTGTGATTTATGGGATTGCCATTGCTTACATCTTGAACATTTTAATGAGATTTTATGAAGAAAGACTTTTCTCACCCCTTAACCGTGGTAACAATCGAATCTGGTTAAGAGTGAGACGTCCTTTTTCGATCCTGTTAACCCTGGCGACTGTCTTGGTATTTTTTACATTTCTCATGTGGTTTATTGTCCCTCAGCTTCTCACGAGTATTTCCATGCTTGCGGCAAGCATTCCGAATGACATGCAATCATTGAAGGCTTTCGTCGATGGTTTTGCAGAGAGGTTTAACTTGTCCGGCGATTTATGGAATACACTTATGGAGAAGTGGAATGAAATTGTAAATAAGTTTGGCCATTTTTTTCTGACTTCCATCCCTGTATTACTGACTTACACGAAAATGTTTACCGTTAGCTTTATCGATGTCATCATGGGGCTGATGTTGTCCATCTATTTACTCCTTTATAAGGAAAAGTTGATGCTCATTGCGAAAAAACTCGTTTATGCCTATTCATCAAAAGCAAAGGCGGACCGGGCTGTAGAAATTGGACAAATCACCAATCGAGCATTTAGTGGCTTTATCTCAGGCCAGCTAACAGAGGCTCTCATTCTTGGCGGGCTTTGTTTTGTAGGAATGTGGGCGTTTCACATGCCGTATGCATTGCTTGTGAGTGTGATCATTGGTGTAACGAGCATTATTCCGATTTTTGGTGCTTATATCGGGACGATTCCGAGTGCCTTTATTATTTTAATGATCGATCCAGTGAAGGCATTTTGGTTTATTGTCTTTATTCTTGTCTTGCAGCAAATCGAAGGTAATTTTATTTATCCGAGAGTGGTAGGTAATTCAATTGGCTTGGATGGCTTATGGGTGATAGTAGCCTTATTGGTTGGGGGAGCATTGTTCGGGTTGATGGGAATGCTGCTTGGAATCCCTGCTTTTGCCGTCGTATATACCCTTGTCAGAAGCACGACGAACAAGCGACTGAAGGACAAGAAAATTATCCTGAAAGAATAGGTGTCTACTGTTTCGATTCCTCAATGATATTGTAAATCTAAAGGCTCACACTTTCGAATGAAACCAGAAAGTGTGAGCCTTTTTTGTACGGATTAAAGAGTGGTTTGGGTAAAAAGTAGCACAATTAACAAAAATTACCTAATTTTTAACTGATTTCCAAAACAGTCTCTGTTATAATGAATAACAGTTTCTCAAACAGGTGCATATGAATACGTTATTCTGCTGGAATGTAAGGAGGTGTGCAGGCCAGCACATTTGTTTTCAGGTAATGTATTTTTCCCGTTCGAAATGGTCAGGATTCATGTCCTAATCTATTCGGCTAGAGTACCAGCGCACATGTTTCGACCAAAAAATGGAAAGTGACTTTTGTCCTGAAAACGGGTTTGAGCAAACAGGGAATTATCCCCATTGTGAAAAAATGTAAAATCGAGGAGAATTTGTAGGTGAAAATTGGTTCATGACCATAGTAATATGAATATGGGTAATACTTACAAAAAAGATACAAAATCCCACATATTTTGTTACATTTGGCCATTATATTAAATGGTGTTGATGAGGGAGTTTCCCATGTGATCCATTCGTCACTGAGTCTTCATCTTCAGATTTAGCGGACCATTTCCTTGCATTTCGTTCACTTGTTTGGCCATCACATTGTATCGTCACACTTCATGATAGACAAAAGTTTGCCAATTATCGGAGGGGACACATGTTGGTAAATAATACCAATCTCATCGACTTGGAGCGGGAAAAAGTACAGGTAGCCTTGTTTAATGACACAAAGGCTGAATATCCACAGGATAAGTCGATTCATCAGTTGTTCGAGGAACAGGCAGAAGCTGTGCCACACCGAGTTGCCATCGTTTATGAAAATGAGCGATTAACTTACCAGGAGCTCAACAGGAAGGCTAACCAATTAGCAAGAGCACTGATCGAAAAAGGGATTACAACAGACAGCATCGTCGGTGTGATGATGGAGAAATCCATTGAAAATGTTATAGCTATTCTGGCCATCCTCAAGGCTGGCGGAGCGTATGTTCCTATCGATATCGAATATCCGCGAGATCGGATTCAATATATCCTGCAAGACAGTCAAACCAAAATCGTCATCACCCAGAAAAACATCAGTAACCTTGTTTATGACGTCGGATACCGTGGTCCTGTAGTCGTACTCGAGGAAGAACAGCTGGATTCTCGCTCGGATTCCAATCTTCACTTGCCAAGCAAACCTACTGACATGGCGTATGTCATCTATACTTCAGGCACAACCGGCAAGCCGAAAGGAACCATGCTGGAGCATAAAGGAATCGCTAATTTGCAATCATTCTTTCAAAATTCGTTTGGTGTAACACCTGCAGACAGGATTGGACAGTTTGCCAGCATGTCTTTTGACGCATCGGTATGGGAAATGTTCATGGCTTTACTAACCGGTGCCAGCCTCTACATCCTTTCCAAACAGACGATTCATGATTTCATCATTTTTGAAAACTATTTGAATGAAAATGAATTGACCATCATCACGTTGCCACCCACTTATTTAACTCACCTCAACCCAGAGCATTTTACTTCACTTCGCATCATGATTACGGCAGGTTCGGCTGCCAACTTCCCTTTAGTAAATAGATGGAAAAATAAAGTCAGGTACGTGAATGCATACGGACCTACGGAAACAAGCATTTGCGCGACCATTTGGGAGGCACCTTCCAATGTGCTCCTCAACCAAACGATCCCAATCGGCAAACCGATTCAAAATACGCACACTTATATTGTCAATGAAGAGCTACAATTGCAGCCAATTGGCAGTGAAGGCGAATTATGCATAGGTGGAGTAGGCTTAGCCAGAGGATACTGGAATCGTCCAGATTTGACCGCCGAAAAATTTGTGGATAATCCGTTCGTACCAGGAGAGAAGATGTACAGGACAGGAGACTTGGCCAAATGGTTACCGAATGGAGATATCGAATTTCTTGGTAGAATCGACCATCAGGTAAAAATCAGGGGTCATCGGATTGAGTTGGGAGAAATCGAGTCCGTTTTGCTGAAACATGAACAAATAAAAGAGGCAGTGGTAATCGCTAGAGAAGACCAACACGCTCAACCCTATTTGTGCGCTTACTATATTTCGCAATTGGAAGTAACTCCTTCGCAGCTCAGAGAATATGCCGCTCAAAAGCTTCCTGCGTACATGCTTCCTTCTTATTTCGTGAAGCTGGATAAAATGCCGCTCACGCCGAATGACAAAATTGATCGCAAAGCATTGCCAGAACCTGATGTAACTGCTGAGACAAATCCAGCTTACGAACCTCCCAGAAATCAGACAGAATCGATTCTCGCAACCGTGTGGCAAGAGGTATTGGGAATCGAGAAAATTGGAATTCGCGATAATTTTTACTCACTTGGTGGGGATTCCATTCAAGCGATCCAGGTCGCTGCTCGTCTTCATGCCTATCAACTAAAGCTAGACACGAAAGATTTACTGAATTACCCGACAATTTCACAGGTTGCTCTCTATGTTAAAAGTACGACGAGGAGAAGCGAGCAGGGAATCATCGAAGGCCCTGTTACCTTAACGCCCATTCAACAATGGTTCTTTGAAAAGAACTTTACAAATATGTTCCATTGGAATCAATCGTATGTGTTGTATCGCGAACAGGGATTTGACCCTGCAGCCATCCGAAAGGCCTTGGATAAAATCCTTTCGCATCATGACGCACTACGGATGGTCTATCGGAACGAGAATGGAAGAATCGTTCAACAGAATCGTGGATGGGGTAGCGAATTATACGATTTCCTTCAATATGATCTGACCTCGCATTCGGATGTCCAGCTAGCAATCGAAGAAGAGACGAAACGATTGCATAGCAGTATGAATTTACAAGAGGGACAGTTGGTAAAGGCAGCTCTGTTTCATACACGCCAAGGCGATCATTTGTTTTTGGCCATCCATCATTTAGTCGTGGATGGAATCTCTTGGCGCATTCTGTTTGAGGATCTAGCAACTGCCTACAGTCAGGCCTTAGCCGGAAAAGAAATCGTTCTCCCAGAAAAAACGGATTCTTTTAAAAATTGGGCAGTATGGCTGAACGATTATGCGAATAGTGATGAATTGGTGAGAGAAGTCCCGTATTGGGAGAATCTTGAATCTGGAGCTAGGCATGCTTCCCTCCCAAAAGACTATGAAACGGTGGGCAGTAAACAGAAGAGTATCCGCAACATCCAGGTCGGATTGCTAGCAGAGGAAACCGAACAATTGTTGAAGCAGGCAAATTCTGCTTATCAAACAGAAATCAATGATTTGTTACTGGCAGCGTTGGGGTTGGCCGTTGCAGAGTGGAGCAGGCTTGACCAAATCGTGATTAATTTGGAAGGGCACGGGCGCGAGGATGTGATCGAACACGCTAATGTGACAAGAACAATCGGATGGTTTACGTCCCAATATCCAGTTTTACTAGATTTGAGTCAATTGAATCACTTGCCTGACCATATCAAATGCACGAAAGAAAACCTGAGGAAGATCCCCAATAAAGGCATTGGCTATGAAATTTTAAAATATATGACAGAACCGGAAAAACGACGTTCCTTATCCTTTTCCTTGCGTCCTGAATTGACGTTTAACTACTTGGGTCAATTTGACTCAGGGCTGAACAACGAATTGTTTACCCGTTCTCCGTATAGTTCAGGTAACACGCTCGGTGCGGATGGAAAGAACAATCTGAGTCCCGACTCCGAGATTTATACGCCCTTGAATATTACTGGAAGAATCGAAGGTGGAGAGCTTCTCGTCACGTTTACTTACAGCGACGAGCAGTTTAGAGAAGAGTCCATTCATCAACTCAGTGAGAACTATCAAAAACATCTCCGGGCGATCATCACTCATTGCTCGCAGAAAAAAGAAGTCGAACGGACTCCTAGTGACTTTAGTCTGAAAGGACTTCAAATGGAAGAAATGGACGACATCTTTGAATTACTTGCCAATACGCTTAACTAAATAAGCACTTGCTAATATTTTGTGGGGATAAACATGCTTTCGACTTACATTTTTATGCAAATATGAAAAATAATGTTGATATCGAGGTGCCGGGAATGAGTGTTTTTAGCAAAGAACAAGTACAAGATATGTATTTATTGACGCCCATGCAAGAGGGAATGCTATTTCACGCCTTGCTAGATGAAGAACATAACTCTCATCTTGTACAGATGTCCATTTCGATTCAGGGCGATCTTGATGTTGGTTTGTTTACCAATAGCTTGCATGTGCTGGTAGAGAGATATGATGTGTTCCGCACGCTATTTCTCTATGAAAAATTAAAGCAGCCTTTGCAGGTTGTCTTGAAGGAACGGCCCATTCCCATCCTATTTTGCGATTTAACTGCATACGACGAGCAAGAAAAGCAGCAGCGCTACACACAGTACAAAAGGAATGACCAAGAGAAAACCTTTCAACTAGCGAAAGATTCGTTGATGAGAGTGGCTATTTTCCAAATGACGGAGAGCGAATACCAAATCATTTGGAGTTTTCATCACATACTCATGGACGGTTGGTGCTTTAGCATTATTTTTGATGACTTGCTTTCCGTCTATTTATCCTTAAAGAACGGGGCTCCGATTTCCCTTGATCCGGTGCAGCCATACAGCCAATTTATTCGTTGGCTGGAAAAGCAAGATAAAGAGGCTGCCCTCACATATTGGAGAGACTATCTGGCGCAATTTGAACAGCAAACCTCCTTGCCGAAATTTGGGAAGTCTTCTAGCAAAGCCTTTCTACCAGCACAATATCGTTTTGTGCTGGACGGCATGCTGACGCAGCAGCTTTCTGCGATCGCAAGTCAAAATCAAGTGACATTGCCGACTGTGATTCAAACCTTATGGGGGATTCTCCTCCAATCCTATAACGCTACGAATGATGTGTTATTCGGCTCAGTTGTATCCGGGCGACCAACTGAAATCGTCGGAATCGACAAGATGGTTGGGTTGTTCATCAATACCATCCCATTCCGCATTCAAGCGAAAAACGATCAAACCTTTGCCGACTTGATACAGGATGTGCACCAAAGAACACTGCAATCCCAGTCATATGAGCATGTGCCTTTGTACGATATTCAAAACGATTCCGTATTGAAGCAAGATTTGATCGATCACCTGATGGTCATCGAAAACTATCCATTAGTTGAGGCCTTGCAGAAAAAGGCCTCGACACAGCAAGTAGGTTTTGCCATTTCTGATGTCGAGATGTTTGAGCCTACCAATTATGACATGACCGTCATGGTAATGCCCAAAGAAGAGATTGCGATGCGGTTTGATTATAATGCCGCTGTTTATGACGAAGCCTTTATCCAAAAAATGGCTGGACACCTCAAGCAGATTGCGACTTGCGTGACAAACAATCCGAAGGTCACCCTTCAACAGGTTACCTTGCTGACAGAAACTGAAAAGCAACAGCTAATGGCCAGAAACCTTGATACTTCCGCTGCCTATCCAACAAAAACCATGCACGAGCTCTTTATGGAACAGGTGGAAAGGACACCCGATCAGGTTGCTGTCGTATTCGGAGAACAGCAGTTGACGTATCGGGAGCTAGATGAAAAGTCCAATCAGCTCGCCAGATTTTTGAGAGGAAAAGGGATTGCAGCAGATAGTCTGGTTGGTACGATGATGGATCGTTCCATCGAGATGATTGTAGGAATTCTTGGGGTTTTGAAAGCCGGTGGTGCGTTTGTACCGATTGATCCAGAGCTACCAGAAGAACGAATTGCCTACATGCTCGAGCATAGCGGGATTCGATTGGTAGTGACTCAGCATCATCTACTAGAGAAAGTCACTACTTCTACTGAAAAAATAGATATCAGCGCTCCAGCCATCTGGGAAGAGAGCAGTGCGTCTGTCGAAACGATCAATCATCCAGATGACTTGTTTTATATTATCTACACTTCAGGAACGACAGGGAAACCAAAAGGCGTCATGCTTGAGCATAAAAACATGGCCAATCTGATGCACTTTACGTTTGCGAAGACCAACATCGATTTTCATGAAAAAGTATTGCAGTATACCACATGCAGCTTTGATGTTTGCTACCAGGAGATTTTCTCTACACTGCTTTCCGGGGGACAGCTCTATCTCATCACAAATGAGATGAGACGCCATGTAGAAAAACTGTTTGCCCTTATCCAGGAAAAACAGATCAGCATTTTGTCCCTCCCTGTATCCTTCTTGAAATTTATCTTTAACGAAAAAGATTATGCGCAAAGCTTCCCACGTTGCGTCAAGCACATTATCACAGCAGGGGAACAGCTCGTCGTCACTCATGAGCTACAGAAATATCTGCGGAGCCAGCACGTATTTTTACACAATCATTACGGGCCGTCGGAGACACATGTGGTAACCACCTACACGATGGACCCAAGCATGGATATACCAGAGCTGCCTCCAATCGGAAAACCGATCAGCAACACAGGCATTTATATTTTGGATGAAAAGCTGCAGATGAAACCAGAGGGCATTGTTGGGGAGCTGTATATCTCTGGTGCGAACGTAGGAAGAGGGTATTTGCACAATCCAGAGCTGACTGCGGAGAAGTTTCTCGAGAACCCGTACCAATCAGGCGAAAGAATGTATCGAACGGGTGACCTCGCTCGTTGGATGCCAGATGGCAATATCGAGTTTTTAGGGCGAATCGACCATCAGGTAAAAATTAGGGGTCATCGTATCGAGCTGGGAGAGATTGAATCGCACTTGCTCAATCACGCCTTGATTAAGGAAGCCGTGGTCATTGACAGAACGGATGAGACTGGCGGTAAGTATTTGTGCGCCTATGTCGTTTTGACAGACGAGGTCAGTAACGAGGAGCTGCGTGCGTACTTATCAAGAACGCTGCCAGAGTATATGATCCCTTCCTTCTTTATGAACTTGGAGCGGATTCCGGTCACACCTAATGGAAAAACAGACAGAAGAGCTTTGCCCATACCTGAGGGGAATGCTTTTACGGGAGCGGATTACCTCGCTCCGACAACCGAACTGGAACAGAAAATGGCGGCGATATGGGAAAACGTACTCGGCGTGTCTCCGATTGGCATTCAGGATAATTTTTTCACACTGGGGGGTCATTCGCTAAAGGCGATTCATCTTATTTCCCGGATGCAAAAAGACTGCCAAGCAGATGTTCCGCTTCGCGTGTTGTTTGATAGACCAACCATTCAAGAAATCGCCAAGTATGTGGAAGGTGAAGAGGAAGGAACGTATCTCGCTATTCCGCAGGTTGTCACGCAAGAGCACTATCCTGTATCCTCTGCGCAAAAACGCATGCTCATTTTAAACCAGCTCGATCCGGATAGTACGGTGTACAATCTGCCGGTTGTGACGGTACTCGATGGAGAATTGGATGTGCAACAGCTGGAGAATGCCATTTCCAATCTGGTGCGTCGTCATGAATCGCTGCGAACCTCCTTCCATACCATCAACGGTGAGCTGGTTCAACGCATCCATCAGGAAAGCAAACTGCCAATCACCTACATGGAAGCGACAGAAGAACGTTTGAATCACGTCATCACGGATTTCATGCGTCCGTTTGATTTGGAAAAGGCTCCATTAAGTCGGGTTGGATTGGTCAAACTGGGAGAGCGGCGCCATGTCATGATCATCGATATGCACCATATCATCTCAGATGGAGTGTCTTCGCAAATCATCCTGAATGATCTTGCACAGCTCTATCAAGACAAATCCTTGCCAGAGCAACGCATTCAATATAAAGACTTCGCGGTTTGGGAAAAAGATCTTGCACAGTCAGACGAATTCAGAAAACAGGAAGCGTATTGGACCGAGCGATTCGCTGGTGAAATTCCTGTTTTGAATCTGCCTTTGGACTACTCTCGACCGTCTGTTCAAAGCTTTGAGGGCGTACGTTATTCATTCCGCACAGAAAAACAGCTGCTGGATGACTTGCAACGAGTGGCGGCCGATACTGGTACTACGCTCTACATGGTGCTCATGGCAGCCTATCATGTTTTACTCGCAAAATACTCCGGGCAAGAAGACATGGTGGTCGGAACCGTGACAGCTGGAAGAACACACCCTGACACCGAAAGCATCACGGGTATGTTCGTCAACACGCTGGCAATGAGAAATCAGCCGGTGGCAACCAAAAGCTTCAAGCAATTTTTACGAGAAGTGAAGGATAATACACTCGCTGCATTTGAGCATGGGGAGTACCCGTTTGAGGAACTGGTTGAAAAGCTGGCGGTCAATCGAAATCGAAGCCGCAATCCATTGTTTGACACCTTGTTCATTTTGCAAAACATGGATGCCGATCCAATCAAGATTGAAGGCATGACAGTGACGCCTTACGTGCCAGAGGGCAAAATGGCGAAATTCGATTTGTCGCTCGAAGCAACCCAAAACCATGCAGGTCTCATGTTCTGCTTCGAATTTTGCACCAAATTGTTCAAGCAGGAGACCATCGAACGTATGTCGCGTCATTACATCCAAATCTTGCAACAAGTCATCACGAACACGGACTTGGCTCTCTATCAGATGGAGATGCTCACCGAGCAAGAAAAGCAGGAATTGCTGGTCCATTTCAATGACACATTCAAGCTTGTTGAGTTGGAAAGCACACTTCCACAGCTATTTGAAGAACAAGTACTGAAAACCCCTGATCAAATCGCGTTGGTTTGCGGGGACAAACAGTTGACATATTTGGAGCTCAATAAGAAAGCCAATCAGCTTGCTCGTACATTACGGAAAAAAGGAGTAAAGGCTGACGAACGAGTTGGGATAATGACAAATCGTTCCTTGGAGATGGTGATTGGAATCCTTGCCATTCTCAAAGCTGGCGGAGCATACGTGCCTATCGATCCAGAATATCCGAATGATCGCATTGCTTACATGCTCGAAGATTGCGAAGCTCGTTTGGTGCTTACCCAAGAGCATCTTGGAACAAAGGTTGTTGCAGGAGTGGAATGCCTGTATCTGGAGGATAAGAGTAACTATTCTCGTATCACCACAAACCTTGACCCGATTCATACGGCTACCAATTTGGCTTATATCATTTATACATCGGGTACGACAGGCAGGCCAAAAGGGGTCATGGTGGAGCACCGCGGTATTGTCAACAGTGTGACGTGGAACAAAGAAGAGTTTGCCTTATCTGTCCATGACAGAGGTTTGTTGGCTCTATCCTTTGCCTTTGATGGTTTTGTCCTTACCTTCTTTGCGTTAATTCTATCCGGTTCAACTGTTATCTTGACGAAGGATGAAGAAGCCAAAGATCCGATAGCGCTCAAAAACCTGATCTCAACATGGAGTTGCAGCTACACGTTATGCGTGCCAAGTTTGTTCCAGGCGATTTTGGAATGCAGCACCACAGACGAGATCAGTCCGATGAAAATGGCCGTGCTCGGGGGAGAAAAGCTCTCGCCGAAGTTAGTTGATATGTGCAAAGAGATGAATCCGCAGATGATTGCTGTCAATGCGTACGGTCCGACAGAAAGCAGCGTTATCGCCACCTATCTGTGCGATACGCTCCCGGATGCTCCGATCACGATTGGACGGCCAATCGCAAACACAAGCATATACATCGTGGACCATTCGCACCAACTGCTACCGATCGGTGTAGTCGGAGAGATATGCATAGGCGGACTCGGATTGGCACGTGGATATTGGAACAAACCAGAGCTTACCGAGGAGAAGTTTGTTTCCAATCCATTTGAGCCAGGTGAACGCATGTACAAGACGGGCGACCTTGGCAGATGGCTCCCTGACGGTACGATTGAATTCGCAGGACGCCTGGATGAACAAGTCAAAGTGAGAGGATACCGGATTGAGATCGGGGAGATAGAATCGGTTCTTCTCAGCTATGAAACGACAAATGAAGCGATTGTTGTTGCTTATCAGGATGGAAGCGGGGACGCGTATCTGACGGCCTATTTCACCGGGAAAGACAGCATCTCGGAAGCGGCGCTTCGAACACATCTATCTCAAGAACTGCCAGCGTATATGGTACCAACCTATCTGGTTCAACTGGATGCTTTCCCGCTCACGCCAAATGGCAAGATCGATCGCAAAGCACTGCCGAAGCCTGAAGGAAAGCCTACAACAGGTGTGGAGTATGTCGCGCCTGCTAATGAAGTAGAGGCAACACTGGCCAAGATTTGGGAAAACGTCCTTGGCATCTCCGGTATCGGAGTAATGGATAACTTTTTTGAGCTGGGTGGACATTCCTTGAAGGCGATGACGATAGTGGCGCATGTGCATCGGGAGTTTCAAACCGATCTTCCTTTGAAGCATTTGTTTGAACATCCCACCGTTCGAGCCTTGTCCAGGCTGATAGCAAACAGTGAGAATACGCCAGATGCATCGATTCAGCCAGCAGAAGCACAAGATTACTACCCAGTATCATCTGCCCAGCAGCGGATGTATGTGCTCCATCAGTTGGAAGGCTCGGGTATCAGCTACAATACGCCTGGGATGATCATGCTAGAGGGTCAACTGGATCGCGATCAATTGGTGCATGCGCTGCAAGCATTGGTAGATCGTCACGAAATCTGGAGAACCTCCTTTGAGATGGTAGGAGATCAGCTGGTCCAAAAAATTCATGACCACGTGGAAGTGGAAATGGAGTATCGGAGTGCGGAAGAACATCAGATCGATGAAATTTTCCATGCGTTTGTCCGTCCATTTGATCTGGCTGTTCCGCCACTGCTGCGCATGGGTCTCGTGCAAATCTCGGATGAACGTCATCTGCTCTTGTATGACATGCATCATATTGCTTCGGATGCCTCGTCCGTCACGATTATCTTCAATGAACTAGCGGAATTGTACCAAGGCAGACAATTACCGGAGCTGCGTATCCAATACAAAGATTTTTCTGTCTGGCAAAAACGCTTTAACGAGTCAGATGACTTCAAGAAGCAGGAAGAGTATTGGCGCCATGCTTTTGAGGGGCATTACACGGTCTTGGAGATTCCGACAGATTTTCCACGCCCAGCTGTGAAAAGCTTTGAGGGTGATCAAATCGTACTTGCTACCGATAGACCTCTGCTGGAAGCTTTACACGCGCTGGCTGCAGAAACGAAAACGACCTTGTTTATGGTCTTGCTAGCCGCCTACAATTTGCTGCTCTCGAAGTATACGGGGCAGGATGATATCGTTGTCGGAACGCCAATCTCCGGCAAGACGCGCGCTGAGCTCGAACCAATTGTCGGTATGTTCGTCAACACGCTAGCAATCAGAAACAAACCGACAGCAGAGAAGACCTTCAAGGAGTTTCTGATGGAAGTCAAGCAGAATGCCCTGGATGCCTATGGTCATCAGGATTATCCGTTGGAAAGTCTGGTTGAAAAGCTTGGCATTCAACGTGATCCGGGACGCAATCCACTTTTTGATACCATGTTCATTCTGCAAACCGACGAACTGTACCAAAAAACACTGGGTCAACTGACCTATCATCCTTATGAATCGACGAGCGCGCTTGCTATTTCAAAGTTCGATCTGTCTTTTCACCTGACTGAAAGGGAAACAGACCTGTTGCTGCGACTGGAGTACAGCACCAAGCTGTTTAGAAGAGATACCGTAGACAGAATGTCGCGTCATTTCATGCAAATTCTACGCAATGTTACGGCAGAACCTGATAGGCAGCTTCAAGCCATTGAGATGCTGACGGCAGAAGAAAAACAGTTGTTGCTGGTGGAGTTCAATCATACAGACAGAGAGTACGCGGAAGACCAGACTATACAACAGCTCTTTGAGGAACTAGCAGCGAACACGCCTGATCAAACGGCCGTTGTATTTGAAGAGAATCAGATGACGTACCAAGAGCTCAATGAAAGAGCGAACCAGCTAGCTACCGTATTGCGAGAAAGAGGAGTAGGGCCATCGCAAATCGTCGTCATGATGGTAGAACGCTCCTTGGAAATGGCGATTGCCACACTTGCCATTTTAAAAGCTGGCGGTGCCTTTTTGCCAGTCGATCCGGATTATCCCGAAGAAAGAGTCCGTTACATGATCGAGGACAGTCAAGCGAAGCTCGTGCTAACGCATAATCACTTGAGCCACAAGGTGTCCAGTCAGGCAGAAATTATTGATTTGGACGACGCAGGTAGCTATTCGTCGCATACAGACAATCTGCTTTGCATCAATAAGCCGTCTGATCTTGCCTATATCATTTACACGTCCGGTACCACTGGCAATCCAAAGGGCGTCATGCTGGAGCACAAAGGAGCAGCCAATCTGCAAGCGGTGTTCAGGAATCAACTTGGCGTAACGCCACAAGATCGCCCAGGACATTTTGCGAGTATCTCTTTTGACGCATCGGTGTGGGATATGTTTATAGCTCTTTTGACAGGAGCGACCTTGTATATCATCTCCCGCGATACGATCAACGATTTCCGCAAATTTGAGGAATACGTCCACAAAAACGGTATTACCATTCTCACGTTGCCGCCGACGTATGCCATTTATCTTGAGCCTGAACGTATGCCGTCATTGCGTATCCTGATTACTGCTGGATCGGCAGCATCTACCGCGTTGGTAGAGCAATGGAAAGAGAAAGTGACCTATATCAATGGCTACGGCCCTACAGAGAGTACGGTTTGCGCGACACTCTGGAAAGCTTTGTCCCATGAACCAGTTGGTCAGAGCATTACGATTGGCAAACCTATTCAAAATACGAAGCTGTTCATCGTGGATGAACAAATGCAATTGAAGACAGTCGGTCAAATAGGTGAATTGTGCATCAGCGGGGTGTCGCTCGCCAGAGGATATTGGAATCGACCAGAATTGACGGTTGAAAAATTCGTCGACAATCCGTTTGTGCCAGGAGAGAAGATGTATCGCACCGGAGATCTTGCCAAATGGCTTCCGGACGGAAATATCGAGTATCTCGGCAGAATCGATCATCAAGTGAAGGTGCGCGGTCATCGGGTAGAGCTGGGCGAAGTCGAGAGTGTTCTGTTGCGATTTGAGACGATTATTGAGGCAGCAGCCATTACACATTTAGATGACCAGGGGCAACCTTACCTGTGCGCATACTATGTAGCCGATGGGGAAGCGAGTACGGCTCAACTGCGTGAATTCATGGGAAAAGAATTGCCAAATTATATGGTTCCCTCCTTCTTTGTTCAGTTGGAGAAGATGCCGTTGACACCGAATGATAAAATTGACCGCAAAGCATTGCCGAAGCCAAGCCACGAAGAGAAATCGGGCAGAGAATACGAAGCACCGCAAAACGAACTGGAACACTTACTTGCAACGACTTGGGCAGAGGTATTGGGAATTCAGCAAGTGGGAATGAAAGACAACTTCTTTGAATTGGGTGGAGATTCCATCAAAGCCATTCAGGTATCCACGCGTTTGCACGCATCAGGCTGGACGCTGGCGATGAAGGAACTGTTCCAATATCCGACCATTGAACAAGTTGCTCCCCATGTCATACCGAACAACAGAGAGAGCGATCAGGGAGTAGTAGAAGGCGAGATTAGCTTGACGCCCATCCAGAAGTGGTTCTTCGAATGCAATTTGACGGACCGTCACCACTGGAATCAGGCTGTCATGCTGTTCCGAGAGGATGGCTTCGATCCGGGACTTGTTCAGCAGGCATTCTACAAAATCATCGAGCACCACGATGCGTTGCGAATGATATACAAACAGGAGAATGAGACAATCACGCAAATCAATCGAGCGCTGACAGGTGAGCGATTCCGTTTCCATTCGTATGACTTGAAAGACCATGCAAATAGCGCAGCTCATGTTCTAGAGTTGTCTGATCATATCCAAAGCAGTATCGATTTGGAACAGGGACCACTCGTCCACTTGGCACTCTTCTCCACAAAGGAAGGGGACCATTTACTGATTGCCATTCATCATCTGGTCGTGGATGGAGTCTCATGGCGCATCTTGTTTGAAGATTTTTCATCTGCCTATTCGCAGGCTCTACACGATCAAGAGATTGTCTTCCCGAAAAAGACAGATTCATTCAAGGATTGGTCGGCTCAATTGCAAAACTATGCGGAGAGTGACGAGCTTTTACGTGAAGCTGCGTACTGGCACAACCTCGAGAGCACGACCACGGCAGAAAAGTTGCCAACCGATTTTGTTACAGCTGATCGTAAGCAAAAGCACACCCGTACAGCGAAGGTCGAGTTGACTGCTCAAGAGACAGAAAACCTGTTACGTCACGTTCATCATGCCTACCACACAGAAATGAATGACCTGTTGCTGACTGCATTGGGATTAACCGTGAAAGAGTGGGCGAATACCAACTACGCTGTCATCAACCTGGAAGGTCACGGTCGCGAAGATATTCAGAATGAAATGAATGTGACCAGAACGATTGGATGGTTCACATCCCAGTTCCCTGTCGTGCTTGATATGGAAAAATCAAAGGACTTGTCATACCAAATCAAGCAAATCAAAGAAAGCTTGCGCCATATTCCGAAAAAAGGAATTGGCTACGAGATTTTACGCACGATGACGGCGGATACACTGCGTCCATCTCTGGAATTTAGCCTGCAACCGGAAATTAGCTTTAACTACCTCGGGCAATTTGATTCGGATGTAAAATCTGGTGGATTTACTTTCTCACCAATTGGTACGGGTCAGCTTTTCAGTCCAGAATCGGAGAGAGCATTTTTGTTGGATATTTCCGGGATGATTGAGGATGGAAAGCTCCAAATCAGTTTTGGTTACAGCAGCCTCCAGTATAAGGAAGAAACCATTGCGAAATTGGCAGACAGCTATCGGAATCACTTGCTCAGCATTATTGAGCATTGCATGTCAAAAGAAAATGGAGAATTGACCCCGAGTGATCTGGGTGATGATGATCTCTCCATGGAAGAACTGGAGAACATCCTGGAATTAATTTAATCAGGCGACATGAGAAATGCATTCCTCCAATAAAAGCTAGGACATTTCGCTTTTGTTGGAGGAACCCTCTTTATATCGATAAATCACAGAGTTGAGGTGCAGAATGAATAAGCAGGAGAATATTGCAAAAATTTATCCGTTAACCCCATTGCAAGAGGGTATGTTGTTTCATGCTGTCAAAGATACAGACAGCAGCGCCTACTGCCTCCAGATGTCCGCAAAGCTACAAGGTGATTTTCACCTGCCCATTTTTGAAGAGAGCATGAATAAGCTAGTAGAGAACAATGAAGTTTTGCGCACTGTGTTTGTTTATCAAAACCTGCAGCGACCTCGACAGGTTGTTTTTAAAGAGAGAAAAGTTACCGTTCATTTCGAAAATATTGCGCATTTGCCAATAGATGATCAGAACGAATACATAAAAGCGTATACCAGCCAGCATCATACGTTTGAGCTGACGAAAGATGTCTTGATGAAAGCAGCCATTTTCCAATCGGGGGAGAGCCAGTATCAGTTTGTTTGGGCATTCCACCATATCATCGTCGACGGTTGGTCTTTGGGCGTATTGCTTCATAAGTTGCTCGGGTACTATGCCGCAATTCGTAAGGGTGAGGCTGTTCCGCGGGAAGCGACCAAACCATACAGCGAATATATCAAATGGCTGGATAAGCAAAACAAAGAAGAAGCACTTACTTACTGGCAGAACTACCTGGAAGGCTATGACCATCAGGCTGATTTCCCTAAAAAGAAGAATGTAGCAGAGGATGGCATTTATATACATGTGGAGAATCTTTTCACCGTCGCGCCTGAGAAGACTCAGCAGCTGATGCAGATTGCTAATCAGAATCAGGCTACGATGAGCAGTGTGTTTCAATCTCTCTGGGGTATTTTGGCGAGCAAGTACAAAAATTCAGACGATGTGGTATTCGGTTCGGTTGTATCAGGTCGTCCGCCAGGGATTCAGGGGATTGAGAGTATGGTTGGATTGTTCATTAATACGATTCCAACCCGCGTGCAAACGAACAGAAAACAAACCTTCAGTGGTCTGCTAAAAACAGTTCAGAAGCAAGCCTTGGCTTCTGCTTCTTATGATTTCGCTCCGCTGTACGAAATTCAGAGCAAGACGGTACTGAAACAGGAGTTAATCGATCATTTGGTAACGTATGAAAACTACCCGGATAGTGGCTTGAATGATCTGGAGGATTCCCTAGGCTTTCAATTCAACGTGGAAAATGGGGAAGAACAGACCTCCTATGATTTTAACGTTGTAGTAGCGGTCGCACCTTCGAATGAGATGTATGTGAAGTTGAGCTATAATGCAGCGGTTTATGAAGAGTCATTCATGAACCGAATAGAAGGGCACTTGAAAACGATCATAGAGCAGGTCATTCACAATCCGAATGTACTGCTTGAAAATATCGGAATCATCACGGATGAGGAAAAACAGCAATTGTTGGTAGCTTATAACGACACGACCGCCGATTATCCACGCGACAAAATGATTTTCGAGCTGATCGCGGAGCAAGCAAGACAGACGCCTTCAAAAGTTGCGGTTGTTTGCGGTGAAGATCGCCTTACTTACCAAGAGCTTCAGGAGCGTTCCAACCAGTTGGCCAGAGCTCTGCGTGGGAAAGGAATTACCCAAGGAAGTATCGTCTCCATTATGGCGGAGCATTCACTCGAGTTGATCGTGGCTATTATGGCAGTTCTAAAATCAGGTGGCGCCTATTTGCCGATTGATCCCGAGTATCCGATAGAGAGAATTCAGTATTTACTGGATGACAGTCAGACGACGATTCTCATGACGCAGTCTCATCTTCAGGAAAAAGTCGAGTTTGAAGGTGATATCCTCTACCTAGACAATCCTTCCTTGTTTGAAGGAGACAGTACGGATCTTGACACAGCAGCATGCACATCGGACGATTTGGCGTACATGATCTATACTTCCGGGTCCACGGGGAATCCAAAAGGTGCGATGATTACTCACCAAGGTCTAGTCAATTACATTTGGTGGGCTAACAAGGAGTATGTCCAAGGGGAAGCTGTAGACTTTCCACTATACTCTTCCATTTCGTTTGATTTGACGGTCACCTCGATCTTCACGCCGCTTCTGTCAGGCAATACGATCTATGTCTACAGAGGAACAGATAAAGTACAGGTCATTTTAGACATCATCCAAGATAATCAAGTGGGAATCATCAAGCTAACGCCAACACATTTGAAGCTAATTGAAGAAATAGATGGAACAAACAGCAGCATCCGACGCTTTATTGTCGGTGGTGAGAACTTGCCAACCCAATTGGCGAAGAGAATCTATGAGAACTTTGGACAGAATGTCAAGATTTTCAATGAGTATGGACCTACCGAAACGGTTGTAGGTTGCATGATTTATTTGTATGACCCTAAAAAAACCATCCAAGAATCGGTACCAATCGGAGTCCCTGCAGACAACGTCCAGCTTTATTTGCTCGATTCCTCTATGCAGCCGATACCTGTTGGTTCCATTGGCGAGATGTATATATCTGGAGATGGCGTAGCCAAAGGATATTTCAATAGACCAGAGCTGACCGAGGAAAAGTTCATCGATAATCCGTTCCGTCCGGGGACTAAAATGTATCGAACAGGCGACCTGGCGAAATGGCTGCCGGATGGCAATATGGAATACTTGGGAAGAATCGACCATCAAGTCAAAATTCGTGGGCATCGGATTGAGATGGGCGAAATTGAGACGCGTTTGACGCAGCATGAATGGATCAAGGAAGCCGTCGTCATCGCTGACAAGGATGACAGTAGTCAAAATGTGCTCTTTGCCTACATTGTTTCCGAGCAGGAGTTGACCGTATCGGAATTGAGAGAGCATCTCGGAAGTACGCTTCCTTCCTACATGATCCCGTCCTTCTTTGTCCGTTTGGAGGAAATTCCGCTGACAGCCAATGGAAAAGTAGAGCGGAAGAAATTGCCGAAGCCTGACGGTGCAGTTGTAACGGGAACAGCGTACGTCGCACCTCAGAATGAAACGGAAACAAAATTGGCTGAGATTTGGCAGCAGGCCCTGGGGGTTAGCCGTGTAGGTGTTCACGATCATTTCTTTGATTTGGGCGGACATTCACTGAAGGCTATGACAGTCATCTTTCAAGTCTCTAAAGCGTTGGAAGTGGATTTGCCAGTAAAGGCACTGTTCGAGAATCCGACCGTATCCCAACTCGCTACTTTTATCTCGAAATCGGGGAAAAGCAAGTACACAGCTATTCAACCGGTTGCGGTAAAAGAATTTTATCCCGTATCTTCTGCTCAAAAAAGAATGTACATCCTTCAGCAATTTGAAGGAAGTGGCATCAGCTATAACATTTCGGGAGCAATGTTGCTGGAAGGAAAGCTAGATTACAATCGTTTTGCTAGCACGGTCCAACGACTGGCGGAGCGCCATGAAGCCTTGCGCACCTCCTTCCACCGTATCGATGGTGAGCCTGTACAGAAAGTGCATGAAGAGGTAGAAGTACCAATCCTGATGCTGAAGTCTACGGAAGACAAGGCGGAGCAGATCATGCGCGATTTTGTCCGTCCATTTGACCTCGGAATCGCTCCGTTGATTCGAACAGGCTTGGTCAAGTTGGGCAAAGACCGTCATTTGTTCCTGCTAGACATGCACCATATTATCTCGGACGGTGTTTCGTCCCAAATTTTGCTGAGTGAATTTGCTAAATCGTATCAAGGGGAAGCCTTGCAGCCTCTTTCTCTCCAATACAAGGATTTCGCTGCCTGGCAAAATGAGCTGTTCCAGACGGACGTGTACAAGAAGCAGGAGCTCCACTGGCTTAATACGTTTGCTGATGAAATTCCTTTGCTTAATCTGCCGACTGATTATTCGCGTCCAACCATCCAAAGCTTTGAAGGGGATCTTGTTCTTTTTGACACAGGAAAAGAATTGACTGAGCGTTTGCGCAAGGTAGCAGCAGATACGGGGACAACTCTGTATATGGTCTTGCTCGCGGCTTACCATGTACTGCTGTCCAAGTATTCCGGGCAAGAGGATATCATTGTGGGTACGCCTGTCGCTGGTCGTTCTCATGCCGATGTGGAAAACATCATGGGGATCTTTGTGAATACGTTGGCGATGAGAAATCATCCTGCGAGCGACAAAACCTTTACCCACTTCTTGCAAGAAGTGAAACAAAATGCGCTGGCGGCTTATGACAATCAGGATTATCCATTTGAAGAGCTGGTAGAAAAGCTGGCAATTCAACGTGACATTAGCCGAAATCCTTTGTTTGACACCATGTTTTCTTTGGAAAATGCGAATCAGCAGTCGCTGGAAATCGAGCAGCTGACAGCAGCTCCGTATGAGATATTTAACAAAATTTCGAAGTTCGATCTTGCTTTGAATGCGAGTGAATCACAGTCTGACATTCAATTCCAATTCGCATTTGGAACGAAGCTGTTCAAGAAAGAAACCATTCAAAGAATGGCCCATCATTATCTGGAAATCCTGCGTACCCTTAGTGCACAACCGAATGCCAAGTTAGCAGAAATCGACATGATGACAGAAGCAGAAAAACGTGCTCTCATTCTGAACGTCAACGATACTTTTGTCGAACGATCCGCTGATCAGGTTTTGCACCAATTGTTTGAAGAGCAAGTATTGCTTACGCCAGATCAAGTTGCTGTAGTCTATGACGGATACACTTTGACCTATCGACAGTTGAACGCCCGAGCCAATCAAGTAGCTCGTTTGCTGCGGAGCAAAGGAACGCAACCAGACACGTTGATCGGAATTATGGTAGACCGTTCCATTGAGATGGTCGTGAGCATGTTGGCCGTGTTAAAAGCAGGTGGGGCGTATACGCCAATTGACCCTACCTACCCGCCAGAAAGAATCCAATACATGCTCAGCGACAGCAAAGCTCCGATTCTTCTGACGCAGCGTCATCTGAAAGAGACAGTAGAGTATGCAGGTGAAATCATCGACGTAGACGATGAAGCGATTTATGCAGGTGACGACACCAATCTTGACCATATCTCTGGCAGGGATGACTTGGCCTATGTCATCTATACATCTGGTTCGACCGGAAATCCCAAAGGGGTTATGATCGAACATCAAGCCATTTGCAATCACATGCTTTGGATGAAGAATGCCTTCCCACTGACTACAGAGGATGCAGTCTTGCAAAAAACGCCGTTTCCTTCGATGCTTCCGTATGGGAATTTTATTTACCACTAATCACGGGGGGACGCCTGGTCCTTGCAAAGCCAGACGGACATCGTGACATCGAGTATATGACTCGCATGATCAGCGAGGAGAAGATCACGACTTTACAGATGGTTCCTTCCTTGCTGGACCTGATCATGACCGACCCGGGATGGAGCTCTTGCACGAGCTTGCAACGCGTTTTCTGCGGTGGAGAAGCATTGGCACCTGCACTTGTTTCGCGCTTTTACCAGACGCAAACGGCACAGTTAATTAATCTCTATGGCCCTACAGAATCCACAATTGATGCGACATTCTGGATTTGCCCTCGGTTGCCGGAGTATGGCGTGATTCCTATTGGCAAACCGATTGATAACGTCCGTTTGTACGTCGTAAATGCGAGCAATCAGCTCCAGCCTGTAGGGGTTGCAGGAGAATTGTGCATTGCTGGCGATGGTTTGGCACGTGGCTACTGGAAGCGTGAAGAACTGACAACAGCCAGCTTCATTGACAATCCGTTTGAGCCAGGTAGCAGGATGTACCGTACTGGCGACATGGTAAGATACCTAGCCGACGGCAACGTGGAGTATCTCGGACGCATCGACCATCAGGTCAAAATCAGAGGCCACCGGATCGAACTGGGTGAGATCGAAGCAAGGCTTTTGCAACATGAATGGATAAAAACGGCCATTGTCATCGCCCGTCCAGATGAAAATGGGCAAAACAACTTGTACGCCTACATCGTTTCTGATCAGGAAATCAAGACAGCCGATCTGAGAGCTTACATGGCTTCCCATTTGCCATCTTATATGGTTCCTTCTTATTTTGTTTATTTGGAGAAGCTGCCGCTCACGGCAAATGGCAAAGTAGATCGCAAAGCATTGCCTCAACCGGAGGGAGCATCCTCATCCGAAGCAGAGTATATAGCGCCGCGCAATGAAGTGGAAGCCACGCTCGCAGAAATTTGGCAAAGTGTACTTGGCGTGAACCAAATCGGGGTACACGATCATTTCTTCGAGTTGGGCGGACACTCCTTGAAGGCGATGAACGTCATCTCTTTGATCCATCGCACCCTGCATGTAGATGTGCCGTTGAAAACATTGTTTGAATCGCCTACGATCGCTGACTTGTCGACATACATCGCGACTGCTAGCAAAGGCAAGTATACGACGATTGAACCTATCCAAAAGCAGGAGTATTACTCGGTGTCTTCTGCACAAAAGAGAATGTTTATTCTCCGACAAATGGAAGGTGCAGGCATCAGCTACAACATGCCGGGCATCCTGTACATCGATGGCAATCTGGATACAGAGCGTTTGCAGCAAGCGCTCAAAAGTCTGGTGAGACGTCATGAATCTCTGCGTACTTCGTTCCACTCCATGAAAGGAGAGACTGTTCAGCGCGTACATGAAGATGTCGAACTGGAAATCTCGCTGATGGAGTCAACAGAGGGAGAGCTCAAACAAATCGTCGAGCAATTTATTCAACCGTTTGATTTGGAAAAAGCGCCACTGATTCGCGCTGGACTGGTCAAACTGGCTCCAGAACGCCATCTTTTCATGCTGGATTTGCACCATATTGTGGTGGATGGTGTATCTATTGGCATTCTGGTTCAAGAGCTGGCTCAGCTTTACCACGGGGAAGACCTGCCAGAACTGAGCATTCAGTACAAGGACTTTGCCCATTGGCAGAATCAATGGATCGAGACGGAAGAGTTTGCTTCGCAGGAAGCCTATTGGATCGATAGCTTTACGGGAGAAATTCCTGTATTGAATCTTGCAACGGATTATCCGAGACCTTCTGTGAAAAGCTTCGAGGGTGAGCGATTTGTTTTCAGCTCCGGTGCCCTTTTGAAAAAAGAATTGAATCGACTTGCCCATGGTACAGGAGCTACGCTCTACATGGTTCTGTTGGCTGCCTACAATGTACTTCTCTCCAAATACGCTGGACAAGAGGACATTATCGTTGGTGCACCTACTGCTGGCAGGTCCCATGCAGAAACGGATTCGATTATAGGTATGTTTGTCAATACACTGGCATTGCGAAATGAGCCTATGGGGGATAAGACCTTCCTTAGCTTTTTGGCAGAAGTGAAGAACAATACGCTGAAAGCCTTTGAGAATCAGGATTATCCACTGGATGAGCTGATCGATAAGCTGAACATTCAACGGGATCTGAGCCGCAATCCTTTGTTTGACACCGTATTTATCTTGCAAAATATGGATCAGAAGCCGTTCGAAATGGAGCAACTGTCGTTTACACCCTATATGGCAGACGTGAATCAGGCCAAGTTTGATCTGTCATTAGAGGCGTACGAAGAAGAAGAGGAAATCATCTTTAGCCTTGATTACTGCACCAAATTGTTTACACGAAAAACGATTGAAAAAATAGCGGCACATTTCATTCGAATCCTTCATGCCGTTATTGAGCAACAAGCTATTACTTTGTCCGAAATCACGATGCTGTCCGATGAAGAAAAGCATCGCTTGTTAGTAGAATTCAACCATACACAGAAGGAATATCCACAGAACAAGACACTCCATGAGCTATTTGAGGAGCAGGTGGAAAAAACACCACAGGTTGCTGCGGTTGAAATCGGCGATAAGCTGATGTCCTATCACGAACTGAATGAGCGAGCAAACCAGCTTGCAGTTACCTTGCGTGAACGGGGAGTAAAGGCTAACCAATTCGTAGGAATCATGGCAAACCGTTCGGTGGAAATGGTTGTGGGAATCATGGCCATTTTGAAAGCAGGTGGAGCCTACGTGCCTATCGATCCCGAATATCCGGAAGATCGTGTGGCCTACATGCTGGAGGATTGCGAAGCCCGTCTGGTGCTTACCCAAAAACATCTTGGAGCTAAGCTGGCTTCTAGTGTGAGCGTGGAATGCCTGTATCTGGAGGAGGAGAAGAACTATTCTCCCAACCGTTCGAATCTCGAGCCGATTCAAACCGCTTCCGATTTGGCTTATGTCATCTACACATCAGGGACAACAGGCAAGCCAAAAGGAGTAATGATCGAGCATCGTGGCATCGTCAACAGCGTGCTGTGGAAGAAAGAGGAGTATCAGTTTAGTGTCGATGATAGAAGTCTGGTACCCCTATCCTTTGCGTTTGATGCCTTTGTTCTTTCCTTCTTTACACCGATCCTTTCCGGTTCAACCGTCGTCTTGGCGGAGGATGAAGAAGCCAAAGACCCTGTATCGCTCAGAAACCTCATTGCAGCTACGAGATGCACCCAAATGACATGCGTGCCAAGTTTGTTCCAAGCTATATTGGAATGCGGTTCTGCTGCGGATATCAGCTCCCTGCAAACTGTCACACTTGGAGGCGAAAAAGTATCTGCTCAGCTCGTTGAGAAGAGCAATCAGCAGAATCCGCAATTGGTCATCGTCAATGAATATGGTCCGACAGAAAGCAGTGTCGTCGCCACCTGGCAGCGAATTTCGCAACTGGATTATGCGATAACGATCGGACGTCCCATTGCCAATACCAGCATCTATATCGTGGACAAATCCCATCAGCTACAGCCAATCGGCGTCGTCGGGGAAATTTGCATTGGTGGCCACGGTTTGGCACGCGGATATTGGAACAAGCCGGAACTCACAGCAGAGAAGTTCGTTTCCCATCCTTATTTGGAAGGCGAGCGCATGTACAAGACTGGCGATCTAGGAAAGTGGCTCCCTGACGGAACGATTGATTTTGTCGGTCGCTTGGATGAACAGGTAAAAGTAAGGGGATATCGGATTGAAATCGGCGAGATTGAGTCGGTTATGCTCTCCTTTGAAAAGCTGACTTCGGCTGTCGTGATTGTCCATGAGGACCAACAGGGCCAAGCGGCGCTTGCTGCTTATTACACGGCGGAAGAAAAGCTTGAAGTCTCGAATCTGTGGTCGTATCTGTCGCAAAGCTTGCCATCTTACATGATTCCTACGTACTTGGTCCAGCTCGATCTTCTTCCGCTTACGCCTAATGGAAAGATCGACAGGAAAGCCTTGCCAAAACCAGAAGGCAGACCTGTAACGGGAGCAGAATATGTGGCGCCAGCAAGTCCTGTGGAAAGCAGTCTGGTAGAGATTTGGGAACGTGTGCTTGGGGTAAACGACATCGGTGTTCTCGACAACTTCTTCCAGCTAGGCGGGCATTCCTTGAAAGCCATGTCGCTCGCCGCACAGATCCATCGAGAGTATCAGGTCGAGCTTCCACTCAGAGTACTCTTTGCGACACCTACCATCCAGGCATTGGCACAGTATATCGAGACAAGTGGAAAAGACACACATGTACCGATTCAGCCTGTACCGTGGCAAGCGTATTATCCTGTTTCCTCTGCACAAAAAAGGATGTTTGTCCTACGCCAGTTTGAAGGCACCGGCACAGTCTATAACATGCCAAGCGTCATGTTTATCGAAGGCGATCTAGATCGTGCACGCTTTGAAACTGCGATACATGGGCTAATCAAGCGACATGAATCGTTGCGGACATCCTTCTACACAGTGAATGGCGAGCCTGTTCAGCGTGTACATGAGGCAGTCGAACTGGATGTGCGTTATGAGGAATTGACGGAAGACCAAGTCGAACAGACCATCGAATCATTTGTGCAACCATTTGATCTACAACAGGCTCCGTTGTTGAGGGTCGGACTCTTCAGCTTGGGAGAGAAGCGACATCTCTTCCTGATGGATATGCATCACATCATTTCGGATGGAGTCTCTGTCGGAATCATCATGGAAGAATTCTCGAAGCTGTATCGAAACGAAAAATTGCCAGAGCTGGCTGTTCAATACAAAGATTTTGCTGTCTGGCAGTCTGAGCTATTCCAAACAGACATCTATACAAAGCACGAGAACTACTGGTTGAAGTCATTTGCGGGTGACATTCCGGTACTGAATCTGCCCGCCGATTATTCTCGCCCGCTGGTTCAAAGCTTTGAAGGAGATTGCATTTCGTTCCAAACAGACAAAACGTTGATGGACGATTTATACAAGCTCGCTCATGAGAACCAAACCACGCTGTTTATGGTCTTGCTAGCGGCTTACAATGTGCTCCTTTCCAAATACAGCGGACAAGAAGACATCGTAGTGGGAACGCCGATCGCTGGCAGATCTCATGTGGATGTAGAAAAAGTCTTGGGGATGTTTGTCAATACAATGGCTTTGCGTAACTACCCTGACGGCACGAAATCGTTCCAGGCATTTCTGGAAGATGTCAAACAGAATACGCTGCAAGCATACGCCCACCAGGATTATCCGTTTGAAGCACTGGTCGAAAAACTGGAAATCCAGAGGGATCTCAGCAGAAACCCGCTGTTTGACACCATGTTTATTTTGCAAAACCTGGACAAAAAAGCTTATGAGCTGGATGGGCTGAAATTTGAAGCCTACTCCGGAGATGGGCAGCAAGGCAACGCCAAATTCGATCTCACACTGGAAGCGCATGAAGATGAGACAGGAATTCATTTTGGTCTCGTGTACTCCACGAAATTGTTCGAGAGAGACACGATGGAAAGAATGGCGGGTCATTTCCTCGAGGTGCTTCGAGGAGTCATTGCAGACCAAACAGCGGCGTTGCGTGAAATTAACTTGCTCGGTGAGGAAGAAAAACACCTTGTAACTGTTGCATTTAACAACACGGTTGCCGCGTATCCACACGAAAGCACGATTCAAGAGCTGTTCGAGGAGCAAGTGGAAAGAACGCCCGAGCATACGGCAGTTGTGATGAACGAACAGATGCTGACGTATCGGGAGCTGAACCAAAAAGCGAATCAGATCGCAAGTGCTCTTCGCCGCGAGGAAATCGGGAAAGATTCCGTGGTCGGACTGATTGCAGATCGTTCTCTCGAGATGATCACAGGTATCATGGGGATCATCAAAGCGGGAGGTGCCTACCTGGGGATTGATCCAGAGCATCCATCCGAGCGCATTTCTTACATGCTCGAAGATGGTGGCGTGAAGGTTGTCCTTGTGCAAAGACATCTGTTGCATCTCGTTGAAGAAGGTCTCATTCCAATCATTTTAGAAGACGAGAGCCTGGAGCAAGAAGATGCCAGCAACCTGACCAATTTCAATGACGCCAAAGACTTGGCCTATGTGATGTACACGTCGGGTTCAACGGGCAAACCAAAAGGAGTCATGGTCGAGCATCGTAATGTCACCCGATTGGTGATAAATACGAATTACGTTCAAGTACGCGAAGAAGATCGCATGATTCAAACGGGCGCTATTGGATTTGACGCTATGACGTTTGAGATTTTCGGAGCTCTGTTGCATGGTGCTAGCTTGTTCCTCGTGAGCAAGGATGTCCTGTTGGATGCGGAGAAGCTGGGCAGCTTCCTACGAGAGAATCGGATTACAACGATGTGGTTAACTTCACCACTGTTTAACCAGCTTTCGCAAGACAACCCGGCGATGTTTGATGGCTTGCGTGCGTTAATCGTCGGTGGCGAAGCACTGTCACCGAGACACATCAACAAAGTTAACAGTGCCCATCCGGCTTTGGAAATTTGGAACGGATATGGCCCGACAGAGAACACAACTTTCTCTACATGCTATTTGATTGAGAAGGAATTCGAAGACAATATTCCGATTGGGAAGCCGATCACGAACTCCACTGCTTATATCGTGGATCGCTACAATCAGCCGCAGCCAATTGGGGTGCCTGGTGAATTGTGCGTAGGTGGAGACGGGGTAGCCAGAGGCTATTTGAACAAGCCAGAATTGGCTGCCGAGAAGTTTGTCCCGAATCCGTTTGTTTCTGGTGAAACCATGTACCGCACAGGGGATTTGGCGAGATGGAAGGCGGATGGAACGATTGAGTATTTGGGACGTATCGACCAACAGGTAAAGATCAGAGGCTATCGGATCGAGCTTGGGGAAATCGAGACTGTTCTCACCAATCTGGCAAAGGTAAAAGAAGCTGTCGTCACGGTGATGGATGATACGAACGGCCAAAAAGCTCTTTGCGCCTATTTTGTTCCAGAAACGGAACTCGACGCAGCAGAGTTGAGAGAAGCGATTTCCAAAGAATTGCCTAGCTACATGGTGCCAGCCTTCTATGTCCAAATGGATAAACTGCCTTTGACTGCAAACGGAAAGCTCGATCGCAGAGCATTGCCTGAACCAACTGGTGATCGGGTTCAAAGCTCCACATATGTCGCTCCACAAAACGCGACTGAGACGAAGCTGGCTGAAATTTGGCAAGAGGTACTGGGTATTCATGCGATAGGCATTCACGACAACTTCTTTGAACTAGGCGGACATTCCCTGAAGGCCATGAATGTGATCACGCAGGTGCACAAAGCATTTCAGGTAGAGCTTCCGTTAAAAGCACTGTTTGAATCTCCTACGATCCACGAACTGGCTGCCTATATCATCGCGAGTGAGATGGAACAGTTCGAGACGATTCAACCAGTAGAGCAAGCAGACTTTTATCCAGTCTCGTTCGCTCAAAAAAGAATGTACATCCTGCATGAGTTTGAAGGAAGCGGGATCAGCTACAACGTGCCAAATGTGCTGATAATAGATGGCCATCTGGATTACGAACGCTTTGAACATGCGATCCGAACACTGGTAAAACGACATGAATCCTTGCGAACATCCTTCCATTCGATAAACGGGGAACCCGTACAACGAGTCCATGAGGATGTCACGCTGCTCATCGGTATTTCCGAGGCGACAGAAGACCAAGTAGAGCAACGCATTCAGGAGTTAGTACAGCCGTTTGATCTGGAAGTGGCTCCACTGTTCCGAGTTGACTTGATCAAACTGGGAGCAGAACGACATTTGTTCTTCATGGATATGCACCACATCATCTCGGATGGCGTATCGCTTGCAGTCATCGCCAAAGAGTTTGCGAGCTTGTACGAAGAAAAGCAGCTCCCTGACATGCGCATCCAGTATAAAGATTTTGCTGCTTGGCAAACGAAGCTGTCCCAGTCTGAGCGTTTCCAAAAACAGGAGGATTATTGGACGAATGTCTTTGCAGGAGAGATCCCGTTACTCAACCTGCCAAATGACTTCCCTAGACCTACTGTTCAAAGCTTCGAAGGCGACACAGTAGCGATCAGTACAGGAAATGAATTGCTTGTGGAGTTGCGGAAGCTCGCTGCAAATACGGGCTCAACACTGTTCATGGTGCTTTTGGCAGCCTACAATGTGCTGCTGTCCAAATACGCAGGACAGGAAGAAATCGTAGTCGGCACACCGATTGCAGGTCGATCCCACGCAGATGTGGAACGAATCGTCGGTATGTTCGTCAACACGCTTGCTTTGAAAAATGTGGTAGGAGGCAACCTGACCTTCCGCGAGTTATTGGCTGACGTGAGACAAAATGCGCTACATGCGTTTGAATATCAGGATTATCCGTTTGAACATCTCGTAGATAAGCTGCAAGTGCGGCGCGATCTAAGCCGAAATCCGCTGTTCGATACGATGTTCAGTCTGGGGCTTGCGGACTCATCTGCATTAGAAATTGCAGGACTAAACATGTCCCCTTACCCGGTAGATGGCAAGATCGCGAAATTCGATATCGCTCTGGATGCGATGGAACAACAAGATGAGCTTCTCGTACAGTTCAGCTATTGCACGAAGTTGTTTGCAAAAGAATCGATCGATCGCATGGCAAATCATTACGTCAATCTTCTAAAGTCGATCATTACTAATCCAGATAGCAAGCTAGCAGAGATGAGTGTCTTGTCAAAAGATGAGATGGAGCAGATGCTGCATGATTTCAATGCAACAAAAGCCACTTATCCAACGAATAAAACGTTCCAAGATCTATTCGAAGAGCAGGTCGAAAAAACACCGAACCAGGTAGCGGTCATCTTCGAGGATGAACAGCTAACGTATCGGGAATTAAATGAAAAAGCAAACCAACTCGCACGTGTATTGCGCCAAAAGGGAGTCAAGCCAGAGAGCACGGTCGGTATCATGGTAGACCGCTCCTTGCACATGGTAGTAGGGACACTCGGTATTTTGAAAGCCGGCGGCGCCTACGTTCCGATTGATCCAGACTATCCATTGGAACGTCAAGCATTCATTTTGGAAGATAGCAATGCGAAGCTGTTCCTTACTTTGAAAAAGTTGAATACGCAGCTTGCATTCCCTCACGAAACACTCTATCTGGATGCAGAGGGGCTGTCTCAGGGAGAAGCGAGCAATCTGGAGCCTGTGGCACTGCCGGAACACGCCGCTTACATCATTTATACTTCCGGTACGACTGGCAAGCCAAAAGGGGTCGTGATCGAGCACCGGAGCTATGCGAATGTCGCGTTTGCCTGGCAGGATGAGTATCACTTGGACACTTTCCCAGTTCGCTTGCTGCAAATGGCGAGTTTCGCCTTCGACGTATCGACTGGCGATTTTGCCAGAGCATTGCTCACAGGAGGGCAGCTGGTCATTTGCCCGAATGAGGTCAAAATGGACCCTGCTTCCTTGTACGAAATCATCAAGCGGTATGAAATCACTATTTTCGAAGCGACACCAGCTTTGATCATGCCATTGATGCATTACATTTACGAAAACAAGCTCGACATCAGTCAGTTGAAGCTCCTGATTCTCGGAGCGGACAGTTGTCCAGCAGAAGACTTCAAGACCTTACTCGAGAGATTTAGCCATTCGTTACGCATTGTTAACAGTTATGGGGTAACAGAGGCGTGCATCGATTCCAGCTATTACGAAGAAACGGATGCCTCATCCATTCGCTCGGGAACGGTACCGATCGGAAAACCGTTGCCGAATATGCAGATGTATGTAATGGATCAACAATTGAATCTTCAGCCTGTTGGAGTCGTGGGTGAGTTGTGCATCGGTGGAGCAGGGGTCGCTCGGGGTTATTTGAACAGACCTGAGCTGACACTGGAGAAGTTCGTACCGAATCCATTCGCGCCAGGTGAGCTGCTGTATCGTTCGGGTGATTTGGCGAAGTGGCGCGCGGATGGAAATATGGAATTCCTGGGTCGTAACGATCATCAAGTGAAAATCAGGGGTGTCCGTATCGAGCTGGGCGAAATCGAGACACAGTTACGCAAGCTGGACGGAATCTTGGAAGCAGTCGTCATCGCAAGAGAGGATCACAGACAAGAAAAGTATTTATGCGCGTACATGGTGGCAGACCACGAGATCGACGCAGCACAATTACGTCAGGAATTGCTAAAGGAATTGCCTCAAGCGATGATTCCATCGTATTTCGTAACGCTTGAAGCGCTGCCGCTTACCGCAAATGGGAAGATCGACAGACGTTCCTTGCCAGTGCCGGATGTATCCATGCTTAGAACGACGGAGTACGTAGCACCTCGTACGGAATTGGAATCACAATTGGCCCGCGTTTGGGAACAAGTGCTGAATGTGGAGCAAGTAGGGATTCTGGATGATTTCTTTGAAATTGGCGGCCACTCCCTGCGTGCGATGAGTGTGATTTCGAGCATGCATAACGAATATCAAGTCGATATTCCGCTTCGTGTTTTGTTCGAAAAACCGACGATTCAGCGATTGGCTGCACACATCGAAGAGACAGCTAGAGGGTATGTCATTTCGATTCAATCAGCACCTGCGCAAGAGTATTATCCTGTTTCATCGGCTCAAAAGCGCATGTATATCCTCCATCAATTTGAGGGAGTCGGCATCAGCTACAATATGCCTTCGACCATGTTGATTGAAGGGAAGCTGGAACCGGAACGATTAGAGACAGCGTTCAAGCAGCTGATTGAGCGACATGAAAGTCTTCGTACATCTTTTGCCGTTGTAAATGGAGAACCTGTTCAGAAGATTCACGAGGAAGTTTCTTTTGAACTTTCGTATACAACGATCACAGAAGATCAGGCACAAGAGGTCCTTTCTTCCCTCGTTCAGCCATTCGATCTGGGGGTAGCGCCGTTGCTTCGCGTCCGTCTTCTGCATATCGGAGAAGATCGTCATGTGCTCTTTACCGACATGCATCATAGCATTTCCGACGGTGTATCTTCTGGTATTCTTCTGACTGATTTAGTGCAGCTGTACCAAGGGGAAGTTTTGCCAGAGCTGCGAATCCAGTACAAGGACTTCTCTGTATGGCAACAGGAGCTTTTCCAATCCGAGGCCTTCAACAAGCAAGAAGAGTACTGGGCTCAAGTGTTTGCAGACGAAATTCCCGTGCTAAACCTGCAAACGGATTTCACCCGACCAAGCATTCAAAATTTCGCAGGGGATCAGTATTCAATCGGAACTGGTAAACAACTCATGGAAGGCTTGAACCAGCTGGCTCGAGAAACGGGAACGACGCTGTACATGGTTCTCCTCGCGACGTACAACGTACTGCTTTCCAAGTACTCTGGGCAGGAGGACATCATCGTCGGCACACCGATTACAGGCAGATCCCATGCTGAATTAGAATCAATCGTCGGTATGTTTGTAAACACATTGGCGATGAGAAACAAGCCGCATGCTGGGAAAACATTCACCGAGCTGTTGCTGGAAGTCAAGCAGAATGCACTGGACGCTTACGCTCATCAGGATTATCCGTTTGAAGAGCTGGTGGAAAAACTCGACATTCCACGAGACTTAAGCAGAAACCCACTCTTCGACACGATGTTTACTGTACAGAACAACACGGATGAGTCCATCGACCTGCCCGGGTTGACACTTGCTCCTTTCATGACTGATCAGGCTGGCAACCATTCCAAATTTGATTTGACGTTGATTGCCACTGAAGAGCGTGAAGAGATCAGTATTGGTGTGGAGTACAGCACAAGCTTGTTTACGCGAGAGACGATTGAACGTTTAAGCAACCACTTCATGGCTATTGCCCAAATCGTTGTGCAAAATCCGCATATCCGCTTGAGTGAGATCGACATGCTCAGGACGGAGGAGAAGCAGCAAATTTTCGAGCAGTTCAATGATACAGCTGTCAGCTATGTACAAGACAAAACGCTGCATCAATTATTCGAAGTACAAGTCGCGAAGACGCCAGATCAGGAAGCTATTCTTTTTAACGGTCAGTCACTGACGTACAGCGAGCTCAATGAGCGGGCCAACAGACTGGCAAGAGTTCTACGCACCAAAGGAATTGGACCTGATCGTCTTGTAGCAGTCATGGCGGAGCGTTCACCAGAGATGATCATTGGCATCCTCGGTATTTTAAAGGCAGGCGGTGCCTATGTTCCGATCGACCCGGCGTATCCGCAAGAACGCATTCAGTACTTGCTGGAGGATAGCAAAGCAGCACTGCTCCTCTGCCAATCTGATCTGTCAGAACTATTGTCTCGTGTGTCGAGCGGGCTTGACTGGCTTGATCTGAACGCAGAGCATGACGTCGAGATGGATGGCGCCAATCTCGCATCACTCAATCAACCGACTGATCTCGCGTATGTGATCTATACATCGGGGACGACTGGTAAGCCGAAGGGCGTCATGATTCCACATCGGGGAATCGTCAATTGCTTGCAGTGGAGAAGAGATGAGTATGGATTTGGACAGGGAGACAAGGCGTTGCAGGTATTCTCTTTTGCCTTCGATGGGTTTGTAGCCAGCTTGTTCGCTCCGCTTCTCGGTGGTGCTACATGCGTCTTGCCGAGAGAGGAAGAAGCCAAAGATCCGGTAGCGTTGAAAAAGCTGATTGCCTCATCGGGAGTCACACATTATTACGGTGTACCGAGTCTATTCCAAGCGATTCTGGATTGCTCAACTGCTGCAGATTTCACTCCTCTGCGTTGCGTAACATTGGGAGGCGAGAAGCTACCTGCGCAGCTTGTGCAAAAAACGAAAGAAAAGCATCCAGCAATCGAGATCAACAATGAGTACGGTCCGACCGAAAACAGCGTCGTCACCACCATTTCTCGTTCGATCGAAGTAGGGCAAGACATCACAATTGGACGACCGCTTGCCAATGTCCAGGTTTATATCGTAGATACACAACATCACTTGCAGCCGATCGGCGTAGTGGGAGAGCTATGCATCGGAGGACCCGGACTTGCTAGAGGTTATTTGAATAAACCAGAGCTCACACAAGAGAAGTTCGTTTTGAATCCGTTTGTACCAGGAGAGCTCATGTATAAAACGGGTGACTTGGTGAAATGGCGGACAGATGGCACGATCGATTACATCGGTCGGGCTGACGAACAGGTGAAGGTGAGAGGGTATCGCATCGAGATAGGGGAAATCGAGAGTACCATACTCGCTTACGATGGCATCGATCAAGCAGTGGTGGTTGTGCAAGAGGATGACGTAACGGCCGGACAGTATCTTTGCGCCTATCTGGTCACAGCAGCAGAGGTATCCATTTCTGAGCTGAGAAGGCATTTGGCGAAGGAACTGCCTGCTTACATGGTCCCAAGCTATTTTGTCCAATTGGATCAACTGCCACTTTCGGCCAATGGAAAAGTGGATCGCAAAGCGTTGCCGAAGCCACAGTCCTCAGATGCGACCACACGTGAGTTCGTGGCACCAAGAACTGTGATCGAGCATCAATTGGCATCCATTTGGCAGGAAGTTTTGGGGATCGAACCGATCGGCATCACTGACCATTTCTTTGAACTAGGCGGACATTCTTTGAAAGCAACGCTGCTGGTTGCAAAGATGTATGAGCACATGCAGATTGAACTGCCGTTGAACCTCATCTTCCAGCATCCAACCATTGAGAAGGTAGCGGATTTCATCACGCACAAGAACTTTGAGGGCAACTACGGAAGTGCCATTCTCTTAAATGAAGAGACGGCGAGAAAGGTATTCAGCTTTACACCAATTGGTGCCCAAAGTGTCTACTACCAGAAGCTTGCTGATGAAATCAAGGGCGTTTCCCTGTATAGCTTTGATTTCATCGAAGAAGAAAATCGACTTGAGCAGTACATCGAAGCCATCGTGGCGATTGATCCAAAAGGTCCGTATACGCTCATGGGATATTCATCAGGAGGCAATCTGGCGTTTGATGTTGCAAAAGAACTGGAGAATCAAGGATATGTCGTGACCGACCTCATCTTGTTCGATTCGTACTGGAAAGACAAGGTGATGGAGAGGACTCTGGCGGAAACAGAGAGTGACATTGCCCAGTTATTTGCCGAAATTGGAGAAAACATCGAGATGTTCAACATGACACAAGAAGACTTCAATTTGTACGCTGCCAATGAATTCGTCAAGCAGAGCTTCATTCGAAAAACGGTCAGCTACGTCATGCACCACAATCAACTGATCAATTCGGGTGCAACAAACGCAGCGATCCATCTCATTCAATCAGAGCTGGAATCGGGCGAGGATGATCTAGTCGCAGTCAAATGGAATGAAGCCGCTTGGGCACAGGCTACAAAACGACTGATGACGTACGAAGGATACGGAATCCACTCCAGAATGTTGGGCGGAAATTACGTGTCGATGAATGCCTCCATCCTCCGAGACATTTTGCAAGAACTGTTCATTCTGAAATAAGATCGCAGCTTTGTGATGATTCCCCTTGGGAACACGTTTTCCAAGGGGAGGTCATCCATTACATCCTTGGGGAGGAGCAGCAAATGATTTTTACCAAGCAAGCTCAGCACAGAAAGAAAGAGCCCGTGTTTCGCTGGGTACTCTCATATATAAAGCCTTATCGAGGTTGGGTCATGATCTGTATCATTGCCTCGCTTCTTGTGGCTGTGGCAGACATTTGGATGGGAATCCTGATCAAAACCATGGTCGAACATACGAACAACTTCGACAAGCTGGTCAGTATTGCTCTCATCATTTTTTGTCTGACCATCGTCGGTTTCCTCTCGAAATATTTCATCACGTATTCGGCAGCTAGATTCAGTTCAAGAGCCATGAGAGATCTGAAAAACAGCATGGCTGCTCATCTCGAAAAAGTCCCCATGTCCACCATGGATAAATATCATTCCGGCGATCTTGTTTCTCGCTTAACAACAGATGCCCAAATCTTGCAAAGCTTTTTGCAAAAGCATTTTTTTCAGCTTTTTTATCTGCCAGTTGTTTTTGTCGGAGCTCTTGGACTGTTGTTGACGATCAATTGGAAGCTAATCATCTTCAGCGTCGCGATCCTTCCCGTCGCCATCGCTATCACAGGGTGGATGAGCAGACCGCTTCAAAAATATTCGGAGCAAATGCAGGACCATCTGGGTCAAACGAACGCCATCGCCCAGGATACTCTTTCCGGGATTCACATGGTCAAAGCTTTTCAATTGGAAGACGTCCTGTATCGTAAATACCATGCGGGTATGAAGCAGGTATTGAAAAATGCGTTCCAAGCAGAGAAGAAACGCGCGTGGATGACAGCACCAGGGATATTATTGTTTTCTTCCCCCATCCTGTTTTTTGTCGCTTATGGTGGGTACTTGATTCAGGCGGGAGAATTGGATCTGGGCAGCTTGGTCATCTTCAGCTATTTGCTTCACTTTATTATCGAACCACTTTCACTCGCCCCCGTGTTGTTTGCCCAGGTACAAGAGACATCAGGTGCGGCAAAGCGACTGCAAGAAATTTTCACACAGCCAGTCGAACAAAATGATCAGCCTGCGATTCCTGTTGATTCAAAGGCGATTCCTGTGCAGTTTGAGAACGTTACGTTTGCCTACGAACAGGCAAGGATTCTTGATAACGTTAACTTTACGTTACATCCGAACAAGACCGTTGCGTTAGTAGGCGCCAGCGGGAGTGGAAAGAGTACCATCATGAAATTGCTGTGCGGATTTTATCTGATGGAGCCGGGCAACGGAAGACTGAATGTTTTCGGGCATTCGATGACTGATTGGAATATGACGGACATGCGAAGCTATCTTTCCATGGTTTCTCAGGATACGACGCTATTCCCCGTGTCTATTGCGGAAAATATCTCGTATGGACGCATTCATGCGACACAAGACGAGATCATCGCAGCGGCAAAAGCAGCCAATGCACATGATTTCATCATGGAGCTGCCGCAAGGATATCAAACAAAAGTGGGGGAACGAGGCTCTCGTTTATCTGGAGGACAGAAACAGCGTATCGCGATTGCCCGAGCTATTTTGAAGGACGCCCCGATTCTGCTGCTGGATGAACCAACGTCTGCCTTAGATACAGAATCGGAAGCTTTGGTCCAGGAAGCGTTGGAAAATGTGATGAAAAATCGGACTGTTCTCGTCATTGCTCATCGACTGTCTACGATAAAAGATGCGGATGAAGTGCTTGTTTTGGAGCAAGGACAAATTGTTGAACGAGGTACACACTACGATTTACTTGCCAAAGGCGGCGTTTACACTAGACTTTATCAAAAACAGTTTGCCACAGAGATGCACAGCTCGCTGGCTGCAGGGGGGGTATAGGCATGTTCATCCAGAATTTGATGCGGGAACTACTTCAACTGCTGTCGTTTATGAAAGCGAAAAAGCGAGCGTATATTTTGGGACTCGTGGGTGACGGAATCGGTCAAGCAGCTGTATTGGTATCTTTACCTTTCGTGTTCAAGGATCTGACGGATTTTGCGAGCACAAAAGACCCTGCTTTATTAACCAGAGCGATTGCCACCATGGCTGTGATGTTCCTCTTACTAAGTATCTTGTCTCCATTTTTTAGCTATATCTATCGACGGTGCGTCCGCGAGCTCATTGCCAACATTCGGCTTCAAGTCTATCAACGCTTGAGTAAGCTGCCTTTCGATTATTATGAGCAGCACCATTCGGGAGACACGATGTCGAGACTGGGTAACGATGTTGTCCTCATGGAAAACGCGTATGCTGAGCAATTAAAAACGTTAAGCATCATTCTGCTGTCACTGATCGGCTCGATCATAGGGATGTTTGCTATGAATTGGAAAATTGCAGTCGTCCTGTTGATCGTAAGCACATTGACTCTTTATGTGAATACGCTGTTTGCCAAGTCAGTCCGGCGCATTGGAGACCGAATGCAGCAACAGATGGGGATAGGGACAGAAAGATTAAACGATTTTTTGTCTGGGTTGCCCATCATTAAAATGTTCCATTTACATAACGTTGTGACCGCACGTTACACGGAAGCAAATGAAGAAGTAGCTTCGTCTGCCATCAAGCAAGGGCATAAACACGGACTATTGGAAGGGACCAATTTTTTCATCCAATTCTTAAGCTTCGGGGGAATGCTTGTTTTTGGAATCATGATGGTATCCAAAGAAATGATCGGGTTGGGCGTGCTGGTCGCTTTGGTTCAGCAACAGATGCTTGTGACACTGGCATTTCTCCAGCTTGGCCAAGTCATCACAGCGTTGCAGAGCTCGCTAGCAGGCGCTACTCGGGTCGTCGATTTTCTGAATGAACCTCTCGAACCAGAAGAGTATCAGAAGAGCTCCGCCAAACACCAGCCATGCGAAAGCATGCTGAAGTTGGAGAAGGTCGTTTTCGGATATAACGAAGCTACAAACGTGCTGGATGGTGTTTCGTTGCGAGTCGAGCAAGGCCAAATGGCTGGGCTAGTCGGAACGAGTGGAAGTGGAAAAAGCACCGTCATGAAACTTCTGTTGGGGTATTACCCACCTGCGAGCGGCTCTCTTTATTTACTGGGCAAGCCCATGGGAGCGTATTCTCTTGCAGAAATTAGAAGCTTGATCTCGTACGTGCCTCAGGATGCCTTTTTGTTCGAAGGAACCATCGAAGACAATATCCGTTACGGATGCCTGGATGCTTCGGAATCGGATGTCATCAACGCAAGCAAAGCAGCGTATGCGCATGATTTTATTATGGAACTTTCAGATGGCTACCAGACAAAAACAGGAGAACGCGGTGCCAAGCTATCTGGCGGACAGCGTCAGCGAATTGCCATTGCCAGATCCATCCTGAAAAATGCACCGATTCTTCTACTGGATGAGGCAACCTCCGCTTTGGATGCAGAATCGGAATATTGGGTGCAGCAAGCATTAACCGCACTCATGAAAGATAAAACGGTACTCGTCATCGCTCATCGCTTGTCGACTGTAGAGGATGCCGATGTGATTTACGTGATGGATCAAGGAAAAGTCATCGAGCAAGGTCACCATGTAGAGTTAATAGAGCGCAATGGAACGTATGCCAAATTGTATGAAGTGCAGCAGCGAAAGGATCGAGCAGAACAAGTCAGTAGTCTTGAATTGACAGAAAGAAGAGTGAGTGCTACGTGATTGCCATTTACGCTTTGAAATGTCCTGCTGTCATGGAGAAAGAGTTGTTCAACCGATTTTTGCAAGCACTACCTGTAGAAAAGCGGGAACGGGTCAACCGTTTCAGAAATCCGGCTGATTCCTATCGGGCGTTGCTCGCGGACGTGCTCGTACGCTCTCTCATCTGTGAAGCCTACGAGATTTCCAATGACGAAATCGAGTATGACTTCAATGCATACGGAAAACCTTTTTTGAAATCATTTCCCAACTTCTGCTTTAACGTCTCGCATTCCGGAGAATGGGTGGTCTGCGCCACGCATGATTCGCAAGTGGGGATAGATGTGGAGCAAATATCTCCGATTGATTTGGATATTGCCACTCATTACTTTGCACCAGCCGAAGTAGATGATCTCTTGGTAAAACATCCGGATGAACAGCTTCCGTATTTCTTCGACCTTTGGACTTTGAAAGAGAGCTATATAAAAGCGAGAGGCATGGGGCTGTCTATCCCGCTACAATCATTCGCCATTAGAAAAAACCTAAACCAATCGATTACGATATCGCAAAATGATTCGCGCGATGCTTGGTCATTTCATCAGTATGAGATCGATCCAGGCTACAAATTGTCAGTATGCGCGACTACCAATCAGTTTGCTGCTCAAGTCGTCATGAAGGATTTACAAGATTTGTATCAGGCCATTTTTCATAGAAAGATATCGAGGTAATTACGTAATGAAGAAAGGGCGGGAAAAGAGATGAAATTGTTCTGCTTTCCGTACGCAGGTGGACTTCCCAGCATCTATTACGGTTGGAGACGGGGATTGTCGCCAGCGTTATTGGAAATTGATCCATTCGAGGTGAGACCTTCATTTCAGAGCGGTAGCATGGTTCTTCCCACCTCGTTTTATGAGGTCTTAGAGGATGTATACAAACGGATCACACCAGAGCTAGGGGAAGAACCTTTTGCCTTTTTTGGCCACAGCATGGGCGGATTAATCGCGTTTGAACTGACACGAAAGCTGTTGCAGGATGGAAAGCCACTGCCCCAGCACTTGTTTTTGTCTGCATCCCGCGTGCCACATGCGTATAACAAGCTGGCGAAAACATACAACTTGCCGCATAACGAGTTCATCGAATCACTACGTACAGTTGGGGGCACGCCCAATGAAGTTTTGGATAATCAGGAGCTCTTGGAGCTATTTTTGCCTACGATTCGCGCTGATTTCCAAGCTGTGCAAACTTACGAAATGAATAACGAGCTTCCTCAGCAACTCCCTGTCAACATGACGGTTTTGTTTGGGAAAGAAGATTCTATTGAAATCCAAGATATTGTGGCGTGGCGAGACTATTGCGGGCGAGAGTGCAAATTCTTTCCAATGCCTGGTGGGCATTTCTTTATTCATCACCAAATGAATCCGATCCTAGCGATCATTCAAGACACATTGAATGTAGAACGGACAGTTGCAATCCGTGCACAATTTTAACGATTGTGCACGGCAACAATAAATCCTAAGGTGAAGGTTGGTGTTCTTTACATGAATCAGAAGAAAGCATTATCTCGTTTGCTGGCGGCCGTTACATTATCAACGGCGCTGGTCTACCCGCAAGCTGCAAGCGCAGCGGCTCCACCCCCGGCTTTGCATGACGACAATCCAAGTGGTCATTTTGGTGACTGGTACACAGGTGCGGTTCCACCCAATGCATCCAAAGACAAGCCTGTGATCCTGTTTGTCCAAGGTCTGCATTCCACCTACAAAACCTGGTATACAACAGACGGATTTTATGATGCAGCCTATAACGCTGGGTATCGTACCGCATTTGTGCAGTTGAAGGACGCGGATGGTACTGGTGGCAACATGTGGACAAACGGAGCCAAGCTCGCGGAAGTCATCAAAAAGGTCGCAGATTATTACGGCGTCTCCAAAATCAATATCATTGCACATTCCAAAGGTGGCATCGATACACAGACAGCACTCGTCCACTATGGCGCACATCCGTATGTCAACGTTGTTCACCAGCTTTCAACGCCAAACAAAGGTTCAGAATTGGCTGACTTAGCTTACAGCAATTGGGCAGGATGGCTTGCTGATATTCTTGGCAAAAAAGACGATGCGGTGTATTCCCTGCAAACTTCTTACATGGCCAACTTCCGTTCCCAGACTGACAACCGTACCGAAATTCGTTCAACCAAGATATACATGGCTGCCGGCACAGGGGATGATGGCATGTTTAGTCCTACCTGGTTTGGTCATGCGGTTCTTCCTGGTGAAGATGATGGCGCTGTTTCCGTTGATTCTGCCTTCGGTTTGACTTATGGAATCAAGAGCTTTACAAAAGACATTTCCCACGGTCAAATCGCGAAAGCCTCGCATACATGGGATCTCGTCGAACCGAAATTGCAAAAGGCTTCTATTCGCGAACGTGCAAATAAAGCAAGCGAAGACAAATCAAAAACAACCACATTGGAAGAGAGCTCCGTTATTCTCCGTGGCGGCGAAGTGGAAGACACCGTCTCGGAAACATTTTTCCTGGAGAGCGGAATTGATCAGTTCAATCTGGATACGATGACCTCGTCGGAAGACACCGTTGTGACCCTGATCAGTCCGTCTGGCAAAAAGTATGAAGCGGACCGCAGTGAAAAAAGCGAATCGGCGGATGAATCCGAGATATTCCAAGATGCTGTTCATCACTTCATTGAAGTAGAGGAGCCGGAAGCAGGCGAATGGACACTTGAAGTAGAGGGCTCTGACGATGCCTTTTTCATGGTTGGTTCGGTGAAAGGCGGAGAAGAAGCGAAAGTAAAGGCGAGCAAAAAGGTATTCAAGAAAGGCGACAAAGCGAAGATTTCCGTCGACATGGGCAAAAATGAAATTGATCAGTCGTTACTGGAAAAAGCAAACCTGACTCGTTCGATGAACGGAGAAAAAGCAAGCGTCCTTGATGAAGTGAAGTTTGCCATAAAAGAAGATGAGCTTACTGGCAATTTTACCGTGCCGACTAAGCCAGGCGTTTATAATCTCTCCTTTGACGTAACCGGCATCAATGAGGACGGCGAACCATTTACACGCTCTATTAATTACAACTTTGCAGTAACAGATCGTGATGGAGAAATCGAAGACTAATTAGAAGCATCTTCAGCTATTGGCGATACTTGAACGAGTTAAACGAGTCTCGATTTCGTTTTCATTTTTTCACAGCCCTCGCAGAAAGTGAGGGCTTTTTTGTTTTGGCGGAAGAAGTATTCGTGACGAGAGTTTGGAGCGTGATACCTTTATGTATTATAATGAAACGGATTAACATGATATATAGTCGAGAACAGGTGGAATTTACTATGAAAACCGACCCTAATCATGAACTTATAAACGATTGGTTGGCTCTTACTCACATTACTGAAAGTATTTCCAATATGCTTGAAAAAGATTTACGAGAAAATTACAATCTTTCTTTAAAAGAGTTTTACGTCCTTTACTTTTTATCGAAAGAAAGTAATAAAACACTGAGGTTACAACAATTACAGGAACGGGTTGGATTAAGTCAAAGTGCGATATCAAGGCTGGTTGGAAGACTTGAGGCAAAAAACTGCAGAGCTTTACAGCGGAATGTATGTGAGGACGACCGTAGAGGCGTTTATACTCAGCTAACCGAATTAGGTGAAGAAAAACTCCAGAGATACCTCGTGACGATGAATGAAATTCTCCACTCTGCTTTTTCATGTGGTAAATTTGATGAAGCATTACAATTGTTAGTGCATAAGAAGTAATTGCAAAAAGCCACCATTTCCTAGCCCATGGGAATAGCGGCTTTTTTTCGTGTAAGGATCGCCGTTACACTTATCGGTTGACAGGTGAAAAAGGATGATGGTAAATTGAATGCGTGCGCATGCATTTAAAAATAATATAAAGCTCTACTCACAAAATCAGTAAAGGAGTGGGGGTTTAAAAGGTGTAGAGTTAATAAATCATAAAATAATGTGATTGTTACACCTACCGCTCAGAAGTGGTAAGGAAAAATTTGTATGGAAAAATAGTGAAAAGAAAGAGGGAGTCACATGAATACATCAAAATCTGTAGCAGCATTATTCACCCCGTTTGAATATAGAGGACTGAAACTTGAAAATCGTTTTGTGATGGCACCCATGACCCGCGGTTTTTCACCCAAAGGGATTCCAGGGCCGAATGTAGCTGAATATTACCGTCGACGTGCAGAGAACGAGGTGGGCTTAATTATCACCGAAGGAACGCTAATCGAGCATCCAGCTGCGGGTGCAAACCAGAATATTCCACATTTCTATGGAGAGGAAGCGCTGGACGGATGGGCACGCGTTGTTCGAGAAGTACATGAGGCGGGTGGAAAAATTGCTCCGCAGATTTGGCATACCGGCATGGCGCGCCAAAAAGAGAAATTCCCAGAATCAGATGCCGAACCAATCGGTCCTTCTGGTCTAAGTCTTACTGGAGAAAAGGTATCAGAACCACTCAGCATCGAAGAAATCAATGATCTCATTCGGGCTTATGCACAAGCCGCGTCTCAAGCTAAGAAAATTGGTTTTGATGCAGTGGAAATTCACGGAGCACATGGCTACCTGATTGACCAGTTCTTCTGGGAAGTCACCAACAAGCGTACAGATGAATATGGCGGTGATCTCGTTGGCCGCACCAAATTTGCTGTAGAGGTGATTAAGGCTGTACGGGAAGCAGTCGGCCCTGACTTCCCGATTATTTTCCGATTTTCCCAATGGAAACCGAGCGATTATCAATCCAAACTGGCAAAGACGCCCGAGGAATTGAAGCTTTTCCTTACACCGCTGTCCGAAGCTGGTGTGGATATCTTCCATGCTTCCTCCCGACGCTTCTGGGAGCCGGAGTTTGAAGGCTCTGATCTAAACCTGGCAGGCTGGACTCGTAAGCTGACGGGAAAACCAACCATCACCGTTGGATCTGTTGGATTGGACTCTGAGTTCCTGAGTCTATTCACCGAAGGCAAGGGTGGTCAACCGGCTAACATCGATAATCTGATTGCGCGTATTGAGCAAGAAGAGTTTGATCTTGTGGCAGTTGGACGTGCGCTACTGAGCGATCCAGCTTGGGTATCAAAAATTCGTAACGGCGACACCGAAGAACTACAACCATTTACGCGAGAAGCATTAACAACATTGAGTTGATCGCTATTTTATTCTGCGCGCGAATGAACAGGCAGCTTCTGTAATGAGAAGCTGCCTGTTGTGTTATTTCTGATGGCCGACCATTTTCGCCAGTTTTTGCAACCTAAGAGAAAAGAATGGAATAACATTGACAAAGTAGTAGAGGAAAACCTGATGAATCCCGTTTCTCTTCACGATCTGGCCTATTTATCTGGACGAAGCTTGTCGGCGTTGTACAATACATCCCCCATAAAATGGATTCGTAACCGCAGGCTAGACAAAGTCAAAGAACTTCTTACAAATACGTCATTATCCGTAACAGATGTTTGTTACTCCACTGGATTCGAAAACGTAACCCATTTTTCAAGGGTGTTCAAGGATAGAGTTGGTTTTACCCTTCCGAACTCAAAAAGGAAGTGGGCTGAAAAGAACGATGCAGCTTCATTCATAAGAACAAACTACGAAACGATTCTGATAAAGGGTCGTTTTTTAAGCGCATGGACAAATCCAGATGTGAGCGCTCCTTCGGTAGTCCCTATGGGAAGTGCAGTACTTTCGGAAATATATGCATACAACCGTAAGGCGATTGGAATTGTAGTATGGAAGAGGCAGGAAAGGGAGCGTGTATCCGTATGATGAGGCTGTTTCGCTACTTGACGTCTTACAAGTGGCCGATCGCAGCGATATTGGTGCTTGTATTCGTCCAATCGTTATCCGATCTGTACTTACCAACATTAATGGCGGATATCGTTGATGTTGGGATTGTGCATGGGGACACCTTCTTTATTTGGCAGGTTGGCGGTTTTATGCTGCTCGTCGCTGCTGGAGGGGGCTTTTGTGCCATCGGAGCCAGTTACTTTTCATCCAAGGTTGCCATGAGCTTTGGTCGTGAGCTGCGTGCCAAGGTGTTTAACCAAGTAGAACACTTTTCCATGCAGGAGATCGATCAAATCGGGACAGCCTCGCTCATTACGAGGACAACGAACGATATTAATCAAGTACAGCAGGTTTTGATCATGATTTTGCGTATCATGTTGGCTGCTCCCATGATGTGTATCGGTGGAATTATTATGGCTTCATCTAAGGATGCCAAGCTGACGCTTGTACTTGCAGTAGCTGTCCCCTTTCTAGCTTTAGCCATTTTCCTGATCGCACGTAAGGGGATGCCTCTTTTCAAAGCCATGCAAAAGAAGCTGGATAAGCTGAATTTGGTCGTGAGGGAAGGCTTGACGGGAATTCGTGTGATCCGCTCGTTTAACCGAATAGATGCGGAGAAAAGGCGTTTTAACGAAGTAAATACTGATTTGACGCAGACAGCGATTAACGTGAATCGAATCATGGCAGCCTTGATGCCGATTATGATGCTAACTTTTAACTTGTCTGCCGTTGCCATTCTTTGGTTTGGGGGCATTCGTGTCAGTAATATGGACCTGCAAGTCGGTGATCTTATGGCGTTTATCCAATATGCGACACAGATTATGTTCTCGTTGGTCATGCTGTCCATGATCTTCGTCATGGTTCCGCGGGCTTCTGCATCCGCTATCCGAATTAATGAAGTGTTGGATTTACATTCGACCATTTATGATCGACCTGAGCCTGTGACGCAAACGAAAACAACATCTCCAGGCACGGTGGAGTTTCAGGATGTCACATTTTCTTACCCGGGTGCAGAGCATCCCGCATTGACCTCGATCAGCTTTACAGCTCGTCCGGGGCAGACCACCGCGATTATCGGAGGGACAGGCTCCGGTAAATCGACGATACTCAATCTAGTTGAGCGATTCTACGATGTGACTTCCGGAGTCATTCGGGTAGACGGCCGTGACATACGTGACCTACCTCTAGAGCAATTGCGAGCAAAAATTGGCTATGTCCCACAAAAAGTGCTGCTCTTTTCAGGCTCGATCGCTGCCAATATTCGCTTCGGTAAAGAAGACGCGACGGATGCCGAAATCGAGCATGCCGCCAAAATTGCGCAGGCAGGCGATTTTATTGCGAGTATGAAAGGCGGATACGAGGCACACATTTCCCAAGGCGGTACGAATGTGTCCGGTGGGCAAAAGCAACGGTTATCGATTGCGCGGGCAATTGTCCGTCAGCCGGCCATCTACATGTTTGATGACAGCTTTTCTGCGTTGGATTTCAAAACAGATGCGTTATTGAGAACCGCTTTAAAAGAAGAGATCGAGAAGAACCAATCCACGTTAATCATCGTGGCTCAGCGGGTTAGCACCGTGATGGACGCTGACCAGATTATCGTGCTGGATGAAGGCTCGATTGCGGGTATGGGTACACATGAAGAGCTCATGAAAAACTGCGAAGTCTATCAGGAAATCGTACGATCCCAACTGACAGAGGAGGAGATCGCATGAGTGAGCCACGAGGAGGTAAGCAAGCGCCAAAGGGTGGCGGCCACATGGGTGGACCGATGGGAATGGTGATACCAGGTGCGAAAGCAAAGGACTTTAAAGGTACACTTAAGCGCTTGATCGGTTATTTTCGACCACACCGTGTACAGCTGATCGTTGTGCTTCTGGCTGCTATTTTGAGTACGATTTTTGCTATTGTCAGTCCCAAACTGATGGGGAAGGCGACTACGAGTCTTTTCGCAGGCATGATTGGTCTCATGCAGGGACAGCCAAAGGAAATCGTATTTGACTTTGGGTATATTGCAAATATCCTGCTCCTTTTAATCGTCTTGTATGTCATCAGTGCGCTGTTCAGCTATTTGCAGCAATTTGTGATGGCAGGAGTATCACAGAAGATCGTTTATGACATGCGTGAGCAGGTAAATGAGAAATTGTCCCGCCTGCCACTGAAATACTTTGATTCGAAAATGCATGGGGATATTTTGAGCCGTGTCACGAACGATATTGATAATATCAGCAACACGCTCCAGCAAAGCCTAACACAGCTCATCACTTCCATCGTGACGATCATTGGTGTCATCATTATGATGCTGACGATTAGCCCATTATTGACTCTCATTCTGATTTTGACGTTGCCGCTCAGTGCCATTGCTACGAAACAGATCGCCTCGAAGTCACAAAAGCATTTCATTGGACAGCAGAGCTCACTTGGTGAATTAAATGGACATGTAGAAGAAATGTTTACAGGGCATCAGGTTGTAAAGGCGTTCGGATATGAGAAGAAGTCACAGCAGACATTTGATCAAATTAATGCAAAGCTGTATGAAGCCGGATGGAGAGCGCAATTTATATCAGGGATTATCATGCCAGTCATGAGCTTCATCGGAAATATCGGCTACGTGCTCGTCTGCATTGTCGGCGGGATTCTCGCTACGAACGGTTCAATTGAAATCGGGGACATCCAAGCCTTTATCCAATATACTCGTCAGTTCACAATGCCAATTGCGCAAACCGCGAACATCGCAAACTTGATCCAGTCGACGATCGCTTCAGCAGAGCGGGTCTTTGAGGTTTTGGATGAAGAAGAGGAAGTGCCTGAAAGCACACAACCAGTCATGATCGCAGCGCCTAAAGGCAGAGTGGAATTTCAGCATGTCAAGTTTGGCTATAAAGAAGGGCATTTACTGATGCAAGACATCAATCTCGTAGTAGAACCTGGACAAAAGATTGCGATCGTAGGACCAACAGGTGCGGGTAAGACGACTATGATTAATTTGCTTATGCGTTTTTATGAGCTCAATGGCGGCGCGATTCTGATTGATGACGTCGATATTACACGCATGAAACGAAGCGATCTTCGCTCCCTGTTTGGCATGGTCCTGCAAGATACGTGGCTGTTTAACGGAACGATCCACGATAATTTGGCCTATGCACAACCTGAGGCTTCTGAAACGGATATCATTCGTGCAGCGAAGGCAGCTCGCGCCGATCACTTTATTCGCACGCTACCTGAGGGATACAAGACGGTGTTAAATGAAGAAGCCTCTAATATCTCCCAAGGGCAAAAACAGCTGTTGACCATCGCTCGTGCTATTTTGGCAGACCCTACGATACTGATTTTGGATGAAGCAACAAGCAGCGTTGATACACGAACCGAGGTGCATATCCAGGAAGCGATGAACGAACTGATGAAGGGACGTACCAGCTTCGTGATCGCCCATCGACTGTCTACGATCAGAAATGCAGACCTGATCCTCGTCATGAACAAGGGAACGATCATTGAACAAGGATCACATGACGAGTTGATGGAGCAAGATGGCTTTTATGCTGATTTATACAACAGTCAGTTTGCAGAGTCCACATCAACAGGCTAAAACGATGATTTACGCGAAACCGCCAAATGTAGTGAAAAGAGGAATGCTGGATTTGACCAACGACATGTCAGGGCCCGACGTCATACAAGACGAAGGGCTATTTTTTATTTGACAGCGATTTGTTATTAATATTTTTTATTTTCAGAATTATATATTGTTGTTTTTTTATTTGCCGCTTATAATTCTACTAGTGCATAAACTTCATATCCTCATTTTTTTGAAGTGTATACTTCGAGATCGAAATTGAAATTGCTTTCCTGTTTGTAAGTAATGAACCTAAGGAGGAATGACATGAAGGTGAATGAGTGGGAAGCGACGTTTGAAGCATACGTCCAAAGGCTGATGGATGATTTTCAAGTTCCCGGTGCGATCATTGCCGTAGCCAAAGACGGGGAACTCACTTATGAAAAATCGTTTGGCTATCGGGACCGTGAAAAGCAAGCTCTCATCGATCTAGATACGGTATTTGGCATCGGGTCAATTACGAAGTCGTTTACATGTATGGCGATCATGCAGCTTCAGGAAGAAGGAAAGCTTTCCGTGCATGATCCGGTTATCACCTATTTGCCTGAGTTTCGCACACCGGATGAAGCCCAAACAAAAAGCATTACTATTCATCATTTCATGACACATACCCTCGGATTTCCACCACTTCCATCTCTCATTCCCGCAATGCTACCCAGCTTACAAGCCGATCCGACAGCAGAAGAATTACTTCACCGTTTTGAAGCGCACTGTAAACTCCCAATCGATACCTTCGAAGGCCTCATGGCATATATAGAGAAGCTGCCCTTTGAATTGTTGGGACCTGCTGGGACTGAATTCAGTTATTCGAACGAAGCTTTTGGCTTGCTTGGGGCGATTATTGAGCGTGTTAGCGGCAAAACATACGAAGCTTATGTCCAAGCGCATATTTTACAGCCACTTGAGATGGAACGAACAGTTTTTCATGTGGAGGAATTAGGCGAGGACGACAATGCTACCATGCTGTACACACCGCGCATGAAAGATGGTGTTCGAAAAGTAGTACGTGCTCCCGGTTGGTGGGATGCTCCCTCCATGCGGGCAGCAGGCTTCCTCAAATCGTCTGCACGTGACATGCTTCGGTATGCAGATGTTTATCGGACAGGCGGGCTTTCAAATGGAGCGAGAATCATTTCGGGAGATAGCTTCTCACAAATGACTTCTCCTCTTATCCGTATTGATTTGGGCCGCAGCTATGGTTACGGACTCGGCGTGTTTCCGTTTTCCGAAGATTACACCTTACTTACCCATACCGGCGGTTTAAAAGGGATGACCGCGCAAATGTTCATCGTCCCGGAGGTGGGAGTAACTGGCATTCTTTTGACCAACATGGATGATGCCCCTATTTCCAATCTGACATTAGGTTTGTTGAACAGCATGTTCGGTCGCCCACTCGATACGCAGTTCGCCACATTTTCCGAATGGGAAGTGTCGCTTGCTTACTTGCAGCAATGTCCCGGTACATATAAATCCGGGGAAGGAGACGTAGTAGAGATCAGATTCGATGAAGCACAGAGACAGCTCGTACTTGTTCTAGGCAGTGATGAGTTCCCACTGCGTTCCGTTGGTGAAGATACGTTTCTGTTCACGCGACACAACATCGATTCACTCATCCGTTTTGTTCGCCAACCAGACGGTGAAGTCAAGCGCTTGGCGTTGGGATCGCGCCAAATGTCGAAAGCAACCTAATCAAAGATAGGGAGGCTATTTCTCATGAAGGTGTTTATTTCGTTGGACATGGAAGGAATCTCCGGACTAAGCGAATGGGAGGATGTTATCCCCGGTCGCGGACATTACGAAGCGGGGAGAAGACTGCTGACCCAAGATGTTAATGCGGCGATTGAGGGTGCACTGGAAGCAGGAGCTACCCAAATTATCGTCAATGAATCTCATGGACCGATGAACAATATCATCCTGGAAGAATTGCATCCACAGGCAGATGTCATCCGTGGTTTTTTCAAGCCTCTCTGTATGATGCAGGGGATCGACAGTAGCTGCGATGCCGCATTTTTCATCGGTTATCATGGAAAAGCGGGAACAGGAGATGCGGTACTCAATCATACGTTGTCTGGGCTTGCAATCCATCGGCTTATCTTAAATGGCAAAGAAGTGGGCGAAGCAGGTTTAAATGCAGCAATCGCGGGAGCCTATGGTGTTCCTGTCGTACTCGTTACCGGAGATTCCCAAACGGCCAAAGAGGTCGAAGAAGATATCCCTGGAGTCTTTACGGTCGCTGTGAAGACAGGAATTACGGGACTCTCGTCGCAAGCGATGCATCCCGTTCGTGCGAGAGAATTGATCCGTCAGCAAGCAAAAGAAGCATTGCTCCATCGCAGTACAGTGAAACCGCTCGAGCAAAGAGTAGAGAATACGATAGAAGTCGAGTTTACGAAATCACAATTTGCCACAGCAGTCAGCTGGATGCCAGGAATTGAACTCATCGAAGGACGAACGGTACGCTTCCATTCGCCTGATCTTCTTAGCATGATGCCCGTTTTGCAAGCGATGCTGTTGATAACTGGGCAAGTGAATCGGATGATTACTGGTTAAATAAATCAAAAATGCAGCTCCTCATCACGAGGATCGCTGCATTTTTTTCGTTTTAGTTCAGAGGCATATGGCTTTTCAAATAGGCAAGGGAATTATAAATCATTTCGGCTGCCTCTTCACGCGTGATGAGCTTTTGCGGATGGAGCTTGTTTTCCTTATCCAATTCGATAATATCTCTTGCCAAAGCTCTTTGAATGGAGCCTTGGTAATCCACGGTGAGTTCATGATTATCTTGGATTTCTACTGGTACTAGTTTGATCATGGGCAGATTACTCTTGGTCTCCATGACTCTCATTAGCTGGTGAATGAACTGCTCTTTGGTCCATTCTGCATTCGGATCGAGATCAGCTGGTAGCTCCAATCCGTTCGCAGCCGCTATGATCAGACTCTCTGCATACCAAGCATCGTTATCCGCTTTGGAAAAAAAGTCAGTGGCTTGTGGAGCCTTTACAAAACGGATTGTTGCCAGATTCAAATCAAAGGCATTTACAATCAGTTGAATGCCTTGAGCTGCCGTTATCGTTTCGTTAGGTGCAAATTTGCTATCATCTACGCCTTTTATCACACCTTGTTGTTGTAAGGCAAGAATTTTATCTTTCGCTCCCGAGTGGGCAAGATCCGTAAAAGGAGTCGTTGCAGCAAAGCTTGGTTGAGCGAATGACACAGTTAAAAAAGCAAGGATGGAAAGAGACATCATATTTTGTCTGATATTCATAGTAGCCACCTCGTCAATTTTTGAAGTTTCACTCCATTTGACGAGGAACAATTGGCAACGTTTCAGCTTTCTTTCTCACACCTTATACAATAAAAAGTTTTAAGGAAAAGTTTATCTTTTGAGCATGATTTCATTTATTATTGCCTATTATCATCATATTGAAAAGAATAGTGTTTGAACCATGGAGGAAAAGGAAATGAAAAAGCGATTTCTCTTACTAAGTATCCTTTTATTACTACTGGGTTATCCATTTTTGCAACCTTTTGTAGAGGACGTATGGCAAAAACAGCCGAATGCTACAGCTTTCCCTAAATACAAAGAGATTCGCGTTGAAAAAGATCAGATTTATCAGGGCGATTTGTTACTGGTCAACAAGAACGATCCGATCCATTCAGAGGCGGTGCCATCCGATGTGATCCATTTGTCTTCGCACAAATATTTAGTGGATGGCTATCGCTTGCAAGATAATTCCATTGAATTGTCTGAGAACGCAGCGAAAGCGTTCAACGAGATGGTCTATGCAGCAAGCAGTGACAATGTAAAGCATTTCATGCTCAAAAGCGGCTATCGAAGCTTGGAAAAACCGGGAAATTCGGCTGAAGAGAAGGGACATGACCACGATGCATTGCCAGATTGTTTTCACGAACATCATCTGGGTACAGCCTTGGATGTTACATCCACACAAATGAAAATCGACGCATCCCCAGAAGGGAAATGGCTACGAGAAAACGCTTGGAAAAACGGGTTCATTTTGCGCTATTCGAAGGAAAAGGTCGCAATCACTGGCGTTCCTTACAATCCTATGCATTACCGGTTTGTAGGTTTGCCGCACAGCGCCATTATGCAAGAGCGTCAATTATCCTTGGAGGAGTATGTGAATTACTTGCAGGAGACGAAGGAAGTGTCAGGGACGATAAATGGCGGCGACTACAAAATTTATTATTATCCAGTGGCGACTAGCATCATGATTCAAGTACCTACCAATGGGAAGTATGTGCTTTCTGGCGACAATCAGGGAGGTGTCATTGTAACAGAGTTTTTGTAGTTTGCTCATTCTTTTGCATAGCGTGCGAAAAAGGCTGCTGAAGCTCTCAGCAGCCTTTTTTTGTTGCGCCCCAGAAGATGATTAAATCACACGTCTTCCAAGCTCAAAGCGTTTTTCCCAGGAAGTCCCTTTGAAGTTGGTTGTCGTAACTCCCGGCTTACCGTACGTATGCAGCAGCTTATTGTCCCCAGCGTAGATGGCAACATGCGTAATGCGAGAAGACGAGCTACCGTAGCTGCGGAAGAAAACGAGATCTCCTTTTTGCAGTTGATCCTTCGAGACTTTTTGACCGACTTTAGACTGTTGACGTGAGTCTCGCGGCAGACTTACTCCGACTTCCTTAAACACTCGCTGTGTAAAGGAAGAGCAGTCAAATGTTCGCGTTGTATTTTTGCTAGAACCAAATTTATAAGGTACGCCTTTATACTTCATTCCTTCTGAAATGACCTGATCGGCCATGTCGGAAGAGGGAGTAGCATGTGTCTGTTTATTCTGAATACTGCTGGTATTACTTTCCTCATTGGCTGTCAGGTCGATATTGATACCATCTTGCACCATTTGATCAAATTGCTCATAATCAGCCTGTTGATTCTGCTGTTTATCTTGATTATTTGTAATTGTGGAGGTGAGGCTTGTCTCAGAAGCCGCATAGGCTTGTCCGCTCATGAGAAGAGAAGTCCCCATTAGAATAGCTACGACCGTAGTAGTTGTACCTTTCCAGTTTCGCTTTGTCATGATGTTCCTCCTTCTGAATGGTTGATCTTGTTGTGTGTTTCTCATCCACGCTCTTATCGTACAGAATAAAACTAAGATTCCCGGTAGAATTTCATGAGAGTTTTCTGAGAAAACTGTTGGTAAGATATTCAAACGGAGATGATTCGCATGCCTACGCCAGATGGAAAAGGCTATTTGCTGCTCGTGGAAGATGAGCATAACTTGGCAAGATACTTACAGTTGGAGTTAGAGAATGAAGGATTTTCGACGGATATTGAATACGACGGGCTTTCCGGATTAGAAAAGGCACTAACGATTGAATACGACCTCATCCTGCTGGATGTCATGCTGCCCGAACTATCGGGGATAGAATTATGCCGACGAATTCGGGAAACCAAAGATGTCCCTATTATCATGATCACGGCTCGTGGAGAGGTTCCTGATATTGTGACGGGATTAGACAGTGGAGCCAATGACTACCTAGCGAAGCCGTTTGCAATCGAGGAGTTGTTTGCCCGGATTCGGGCCTTATTGCGTCAACGGGACTCAAAAGCGAACCAGGAGATAGTGGTTGGCCGATTGCGTATCCAGCCCAACGCGCGACGAGTGTTCCTTGATGAAGAGGAAATCATGTTGACAGCACGCGAATTTGATTTGCTTCATTATCTGGTTCAAAACAAGGAGCAAGCGGTCTCGCGAGAGCAAATTCTCACAGCTGTTTGGGGCTTTGACTTTATGGGGAATACCAACATCGTGGATGTGTATATCCGGTATTTGCGGAACAAAATTGAAAGTGATCCGTCCGTCAAACTGATTCATACCGTTCGAGGAATTGGATATACATTACGAGATTAAAAGGAGAGCGCAGTGCTTACACATCGCAGATACTCACTCAAATGGCGACTTACGCTGTTATTTAGCTCTGGCATGCTGGTCTTGCTTCTCTTTTTGTCCATTTTTATTTTTTTTAGTACCTCAAATCTCGTCCATCAACATGAGCAAAAATTGCTCAATCAGAAAGCAACGGCCATCGCAGCCGATTTGAAAACGGAAATCACAGAAGAAGCCTCGCTGACGATTACCTATTTGACTCGTTTGTTAACCAATTACGCTGACGTCAATCAATTCATAAACATTAGCGACCAAAGCGGCAAGGAAATCGCTTCGATACAGGGAGCCAATTGGACAAAAGAGCCGGAAGACTATTATGAAAGGACCTTGGTCGCAAAAGAATCTGTACAGCTACCGTTCACATCGGAGCTTTTGGTTGTACAAATTTCGACTACAACAGAAGCGCTTGAATGGTATTTTTCCATTTTGCTCACCATTCTTTTTCTCTCTTCTTTTTTTACCTTGCTTCTTTCGGCGATTGGAGGCTATTGGTTAAGTAACTGGGGACTTAAGCCTCTCGATCATCTGATCCAGCAAATCCATTCCATTTTCCCTCAACGTCTCTCCCAACGAATTCATCATCATCGCGTAGAGAATGAAATCTACGAGCTGATCCATGCCTTTAATCTGTTGTTAGATCGTATGGAAGAAGCAATGGTCTATCAACAGAGATTCGTCACAGATGCATCTCACGAGTTGCGTACACCGCTCTCGATTATTGAAGGATATGTAAGTCTTTTACAAAGATGGGGGCGGCACAAACCTGAAGTAAGGGACGAAGCACTTGCTGCTGTTCAGCAGGAGTGTAAACGACTTTTCAAACTCATTGATGACCTGTTGTCGCTAGCCAAATTGCAGCATACCTCACAACTAGGCTCAACGAAAGTCGTGCAGCCATTAACCCCTCTGCTACTTGAAGTAAAGCAAGCATGGGTACCCATTTTCCCTCCACAAATTAAGCTGCTATTTGAATGGGAAGAAGCTCTTGTCCTTTTGATGGATCGGGAGAGGATTCGACAGTTATTGGACATTCTCTTGGACAATGCACGGAAATACACAGATGAAGGACAAGTGAAGGTACGAGCATATGAGGATGAAGAGGCCGTGCACATTGTAGTAGAGGATACAGGGATCGGTATTCAAGCAAAAGAGATTCCCCACCTGTTTAAGCGATTCTATCGCGTGGATAAATCCCGTACACGAAAAAGGGGAGGAAGCGGGATCGGTCTGGCCATCGCTCAAGCGATTGTCGCAGATCACGAGGGGAGCATCTCTATTGCTCCTTCCGAGGAAAGAGGCTTGATTGTTCATGTCTTGTTGAAAAAAGCGGGGGTGGCCTGACGACTCGGATGAATAACGATAGGGCGGCTCATGTTCCGCCATTCGCTTTCGAAAAAATGATCGTGATTCCCTATGATAATCATAGGGAATTTGTAATTGTTCCGAAAGATAGTGGCTCCTATAATCAAGTACGTAGCAATGCTACATAAAATCGATAGGAGCTGATTCCTAATGTTAAAAGCCATTTTTTATCACGCAGGTTGCCCAGTATGTGTAGATGCGGAGCAAGTCGTCCTTGATTACCTGGATCAAACAAAAATCGATCTCGAAATTGTCCACCTTGGTACAGCGCGGAATCGCCTTGAGGAAGCAGAGAAGGCTGGTATTCAATCAGTACCTGCTCTCGTGATTGGCGGAAACGTCTACCACATTAACTTTGGGGCAAGCTTGGAAGATGTGAAAAACGGCTGAATTAGAAAAGGAGGTGCTTTTGAGGCGCCTCCTTTTGCCTATACTTTTACACGACCATGTTTCCATTTACAATGGATAGAAGAATGGAACATGGAAGGTAAGATAAGCTCATGATGTTTGATCCCCAACAACGTAAGGAAAATCGCTCAGCCCGTATCATGATGGCGCTATTTCGTATGTCCCAAGCGATAAAAAAGGTGTCCCAGGCTGAGAGTGATGAACAGGGATTGTCACCCGTACAAATTCAGGCGTTGCTGTTCACTTTGTATACGAGAAGCGACGTGGCGTCCATTGGTAACTTTGCCAAAGCAATAGGAACAACGCATGTGACAGCTGTTAAGATCATCAATGGCCTCGTAACAAAAGGACACATGACGAAAGTACCTAAAAAAGAAGATCGTCGAGTGACCCTGCTTCAACTGACTGCAATAGGGGAAGAAGCTGCATCGAGCCTTGAAAAATGGGGGCATACACTGGAGGAAGCCCTTCACTCAATTCCAGATGAGATACTGGAAGATTTCGAGATCGGGCTCGGGTCCGTGATAACAGCGATGCAAAGACGTGGACATCTCGTTGTAGCTGAGCCCTGTTTAGGCTGCATTCATTTTCGACCGAATACAGGTGATTCCCATACACCTCATTATTGCGCGTTCATGGAAAAGTATCTCACGCACGAAGCATCTTTGAGAGAATGCCCCGAGCATCTTTCCTCTGGGAATGACTAAATAATGATAGGTAATACCTATCGAAACGATAATAACTATGCTATTGAACAATGATTTGCCTCGCCATAAACTGATCTTGACTCTCTCATCATCGAGCATCATCGCGTTTTACCGTAGCAATCAAATGCTCCATAAAAACTCGGCTTGCTGCACACAAATACTTGTTTTTCCGATAAACGATACCGATTTGCGCCGTGATAGTGGGCTGTTGGATCGGAATTGTGCGAATCCGTTTATCATCGATATAGTCGAGGTAGCCTTTCGAAAGTACCGTGACACCGACACCTTGCCCGACCATATTCGTGATAGATTCCATTGTGGTCATCTCCAAAACAGGCTGTGGCGAGAAGCCCAGCTCCTGACACTTTTCATCAATCAACTGACGCAAAAAGTACGTGTTGGGCAATAAAATGGAGGAGGTTTCTTTCAAAATCGCAAGCGAAACAAATGGTTCCTTCGCGATCGGATGAGCCACAGGTACTCCTAAGGCCAGATTTTCTGTATAGAGCGGAATGGTTTCCAGATCGTCATGCTCCATAGGCAAAAAAACAATACCAAGATCGAGTTCGTTTTTCAAAAGTCCTTCATAAATATCACCGGTTCTTAACCCGAAAATAGACAATTCAACCTTCGGATAACGCTGGTGAAACTCGATAACAGTAGGTGGGAGCAAGTAATTGACAACCGTCAGCAGTACGCCAATTTTTAAAGTGCCTCTGCTTAAGCCTTGCAGCTCACTAATCGCTGCACGTGCCTGTGACAACTCATGAAACACATTATAGCTGTGGTGAAGCAATGTTTTGCCTGCTTCTGTCATAACCGTTCGTTTGCCGACGCGATCAAACAAGGGCATGCCGATTTCATGCTCAAGCAAACGGATTTGCTGACTGAGTGAAGGCTGCGCAATGCCCAATTTCTCGGCTGCACGAGTAAAATTCAACTCCTGGCACAGTGCCATAAAGTACTCTAATTGCTTGAGCTCCAACGACCATCCCTCCGGCGATACATGATCTAACAATAGGATTTTCCTATTATTATAGAACAAACTATTATGAAATTATATGGATGTAGTGCACAATACACATTCCATGAAAGAATGAGGTGATCTCTTGTGAATATCGAAATCCTTTCCATAAATGTAGGGAAACCAAAACAAGTACAGTATCAAAACAAAGAGGTTTCTACCGGCATTTACAAAACCCCCGCCACAAAAGCTCTTTATTTATCCTTTTTGAACTTCGAAGGAGATGGACAGGCAGATCTTGTCCACCATGGAGGGAAGGAAAAGGCAGTATGCGTCTATCCGTATGAACACTACCCATTCTGGGAAGCTGAATTACAGAGAGAGCTGGCAATCGGTGCATTCGGAGAAAATATGACGATTCGGGGATTAGTTGAGACGGACGTATGCATCGGTGATACCTTTCAGCTAGGGGAAGCGATCGTACAGGTCAGTCAACCGAGACAACCTTGTTATAAATTATCCGTGCGTTACGGTGTGCCTGAAATGTTGGTAAAGGTTCAGGAGACCGGCTATACCGGTTTTTATTTTCGCGTGCTGAAAGAAGGGCTTGTGTCTCCTACGGATGGATTGACAAGACTCTCTTCTCATCCAAAAGCGATAACAGTCTCTTATGCAAACCAAATCATGCATCAAGAAAAAGAGAATATCGAGGGCATGAAAAAGCTACTTGAAGTAGAGGAGCTATCTACAAATTGGCGAGCGACCTTTACCAAACGATTATCCGGCATAGAAATTGATACGCGCGAAAGGCTGACAGGCAACCAATCATAGCCATTTCATTAATACGGACAACAAGTGTTGTATATATATAGGCTAGGAAGTACGGGAGCGTAGCAAACTCATTACGGTTTAAGGATGGGGTCTACATGCGACGATCAATTGGGAAAAGTATTCCTAGAAAGGAAACATGGGAAAAGGTAACAGGGACAGCCCAATATACCAATGATCGTTCTACACCAGGACTTCTACATGCCAAAGTTGCTATCAGTCCGCATGCTCACGCTACCATAAAATCGATCGATTTGACTGAAGCCATGAAAATACCCGGTGTAAAAGCGATTATAACCGGACAATATTACCCGAAACTGACAGGGTCACCACTGGAAGACCGTCCTCCAATCGCAATAGACAAAGTAAGATATTACGGCGAGCCCGTTGCCCTCGTGGTCGCGGAACAAGAATATATTGCAGAGATGGCGACTTACCGAATCAAGGTGGATTATGAACTTTTGCCGACGGTTCTTTCCCCTCGGGAGGCATTTCAAAAAAATGCTCCACTTGTTCACGATCATCTTGCCGAGTACAAACGCCACGAAGAGGTTTACCCTGAGCCGGGAACCAACATTGCGAACAGAACCAAAATCCGCAAGGGAAATATGGCGGAAGGTTGGAGAAATTGCCACCATATCGTAGAGGTCGAGGTGACTTTACCACAATCGGATCACGCTGCAATGGAAAAGAGATGCAGTACGGCACAAATTATGCCCGATGGCAGAGTGATCATCCATTCCGCTTCACAATCGCCTTACGTCATCCGTAGGGCAATCAGCCAAGCTGCTCATATTCCCCTTCATAAAGTAATTGTTCATACGCCATTAGTCGGCGGAAGTTTTGGAGGAAAAGCCGCGATTCAACCGGAATTTCTTGCTTATTTGGCTTCCCGTGCGGTTGGAGGAAGAGCTGTAAAATTCGTAAACTCTCGGGAAGTGGATATGATCTCTTCTCCCGTACATATCGGCCTGGATGCCAAAATCAAGCTAGGCTGTACCCGCGATGGAAAACTAATGGCCGCCGAAATTTTGCATTTGTATGACGGCGGCGCGTATTCCGATCGGGGTGCGGTCATGAGCCGAGCCGGAGCCTCCGATTGTACGGGGCCATATCGCATCGACAACGTTCAATGCGATTCTTTTTGCATGTATACGAATCATCCATATTCCACCTCATTTCGAGGATTCGGTCATCCAGAACAAACTTTTGCCATAGAACGGGCGATGGATCTTTTGGCGAACCGAGTGGGGATGGACCCATTGAAATTTCGCTTATACAATGCGATAGAACCCGGAGATACGTCCCCCACGCAAACCTTGCTGAATCGAAGTAATTTGGGGGATTTGCCCAAGTGTATTGCCAAATTACAAAGAATAATCGACTGGGACGACCTTCCGTCGCGGACATCGAATGGCCACCTCATTCGTGCAAAAGGGGTTTGCTGCTTCTGGAAAAATTCAAGTACGCCGACCGATGCCGGTGCAGGAGCTATTATTGCGTTTAATGAGGATGGAAGCGTTAATCTGCTCTGCGGTGCAGTAGAAATCGGTCAAGGTACGAGAACCGCACTGACTCAGCTGTTGGCAGAGCGATTACAGATGGATGAGCAAATGATTCAAATTTCTACAGGAGTGAACACCGAGGCCGATCCTCATCATTGGAAAACAGTGGCGAGCCGCAGTACCTTTTTAGTTGGCAATGCGATTCTACATGCAGCCGATAATGCCATCGCACAGTTAAAAAACATAGCTGCCATCGTATTGCAATGTTCACCGAAGGATTTGGAGGTAGGAGGGGGCAGGGTTTTCTTTACGGATCATCCTGATAGAGGGATACGGATTGAGAAAATCGCTAACGGCTATCAATACCCAAATGGAAATACGATCGGCGGTCAAATTATCGGTCGCGGAAGCTATGCGATGCGGAACTTAACAGAACTGGATCCTGAAACAGGTAAGGGAAATCCCGGCCCGGAATGGACAGTTGGCGCACAGGCGGTAGAAGTAGAATTCAATACGAAAGACTACACGTACAAAATTGTGAAAGCAGCATCAGTCATCGATGCTGGTAAGATAATCAATCCTGTATTTGCACGCAGCCAAGTTACAGGTGCCATCAGCATGGGCTTAAGTTTTGCTAGCCGCGAAGCTTTTTTATTCAATGAGAAAGGCGCCATCTTAAATCCGAATTTTCGAACCTACAAATTGATTCGTTTTGGTGAGCAGCCGCAGTACCTTATTGATTTCGTTGAGACACCTCATTTGGAAGCGCCTTACGGATTGCGTGGCATCGGAGAACACGGATTAATTGGTATGCCCGCAGCATTGGCGAATAGTCTGAGTAACGCCGCTGGAGTAGCGCTTAATCATTTGCCTCTGACGCCTGAGATGATCTGGAGGACGACCCATGATTCCGTTTGACTTTGACTATTACCAACCCGCTTCCATTCAGAAAGCTGTGGAATGGTTTCAGTTGCTGCACAAACGGGGTAAAAATCCGATGTATTACGCCGGAGGCACGGAAATCATCACATGGGCTCGAACGAATTCCATTCATCCGGGTGCTGTTATTGATTTGAAAGCAATTCCAGCGTGCAATGTAATGGAAATCCAGAACGATAAGCTGGTTATCGGAGCTTGTGTCACATTATCTGCTTTATCCGCGGCGAACTTGTTTCCGTTACTCAGTGAAACGGCACAGGGCATTGCCGATCAAACAGCGCGGAATAAAATCACGCTCGGGGGAAATATTGCTGGAAGAATTCATTTCCGGGAGGCCGTTTTGCCGCTATTATTGGCAAACAGTAAAGTGATCATAGCAGGAATACGAGGAGTAAAAGAGGCTTCCATACATCAGGTATTCACACAACAATTGAGATTGGAACCGGATGAATTGCTTGTGCAAACCGTAACACACCGAAGTTATTTATCATCGCCTTATGTTCATTACAAAAAAAGACAGATCGGCAAAATTGGTTACCCGCTTGTCACAATAGCTGCACTTAAGAAAAATAATCGGATTCATACGGCATACAGTGGCGTGTGCTCTTTCCCGTTCCGATCTTTTGAAATCGAAGAGGTGTTGAACGAATCCTCGATCCCATTGGCAGTAAGAATTGAGCAGGCGATGAGTAAATTACCTGCTCCAGTGATAACGAATGCTGAAGGCTCCGCACCTTATCGAAAATTTGTCCTTAAGCAAACAATGGCTGATGCAATCAAAACTTTAGAAAGAGGGTAAAGCATGTCATCGCATAGAATTACATGGTATCCTATTGAATTCGAAGTGAATGGGGAAAAACAAGCCATTCATGGAAGAGCGGCTGATATTCTCTTATACACACTTCGAGACAAATTAGGACTCACGGGAAGTAAATCTGGCTGCGATAACGGCGATTGCGGCACGTGTACGATTTTGGTAGACGGACTAACTATGAAAGCGTGCTTGATGCTTACCGTGGAGGCGAATGGGAAGCGCATTACTACGATTGAGGGTTTGAGAAATTCACCCGTTCCACATGCTTTTGTTCAGAATCAGGCATTCCAGTGCGGTTACTGTACGTCGGGCTTTATTATGAATTGTGAAGGGCTACGGAATACTCACCCGCAAGCAGATGAAGAAACCATCAAAGTTTGGCTAGAATCCAACATTTGCAGATGCATGTCCTATGAAGAAATTCACAATGCGGTGAAGGACGTTTTTACACCCAAAAAATAAGGATAGGTCCTGCTGCCTTTGGTAGCCCAAGGAGGGGAGAGGTTGGAGGAAATCCATCGTATTTTGGAAACCATTCAACGTACCGACCTAAGAAGCGTGCTAGCGACGATTACCCAAGTCGAAGGGAGCGCCTATCGTCGAGAAGGTGTCTCCATGCTGTTTCTGGAAGGTGGTTCCCAAATTGGGGTAGTAAGCGCCGGTTGTTTGGAGGCTCATCTTGCGTCTTTCGTACCTGAAATGTTGGAAGCAGGCATTTCTCGCAGCTTCTTATTCGATATGCAATCATCGGAGATTTTGTCTTGGGGGGAAGAACAAGGGTGCGGCGGTGTCATTCATGTAACAATGGAGCCGGTTCATGATACTCTACTGGATCATTTATGTACATTGAAGCATTACTTGGATCAACAAATCGTGGTCATGCACGTTAAAAGATTAGGCGCTGACGGTTCTGTTACCGATTATGCTTTCCTGACCGAAAATCTTCAGCTGTTCGGGGAGTGGAGAGGAGAATTTCCTCAGGCACTTGTAGATATGATATCGACCAAGTCAGAGCCTTCCTGTACGAGCGGCATGAGATTTATCTCAACTATCCAATCCGATGTTTTCGTGCATCGGTATGACCCACAACCGCGTCTGATCATATTTGGTGCGGGACCAGATTCGAGACCGCTTGCCGAATTGGCGGCAGCCACCGGCTTTTCCGTAATCGTCTCAGATTGGAGACCGGCTTTATGCGACAGACGTTTTTTTTCGGATGCTACGTCTTTTATTTTGGGGTTTCCGGAGGAAGCAATACGTGCCATTCAATTTTCTCCCTTCGATTATGTGGTTGTTATGACTCACTATTTGAGAAGGGATCAACAGCTGCTTCGACTACTTTCTGATCGGCAGCTTCGTTATGTAGGAATTTTGGGATCGAAAAGGAGAACGGAACGGTTGCTATCAGGCTTACAGGTTCCAATGAATGTTCACTTTCCTGTAGGTCTCGCCATAGGAGCTGAGGGGCCAGAGGAAATTGCCATCAGTATTTTAGCAGAACTGATATCGGTACGAAGAAAAAACCAAAGGCGAGAAAGTGGTTCCCATGAAGCCTAATAAAATCGTAGGTATTTATTTGGCGGCAGGAAAAAGTACCCGAATGGGTTCGGATAAGCTTCGACTTCCATTGGGGTCTATGAAATTGGGAAATTATGCGTTGGCAGCGGCCTTACGCTCCGAGTTGGATGATGTCGTAATCGTATCTGGCGACCCTACGGCAGATTGGATCGATCGTACATTTTACCAGGGACCGTCTCATCGAAAGTGGACAGTAATTCACTGCTGGGAATCGCACTTGGGGCAATCGCACTCCCTGTGTTGCGGTATAGCGGCTGCACAAGCGATGAACGCGGCAGCTGTTATGATTTTGTTAGCGGATCAACCATTGATTACAACAGCGATGATCAATGAACTGCTCATTCACTATCAGGCTACGACCAACGTTGGTTTCGTAGCCTCGAGGCATGACGGTTTGTCCAGACCACCCGTTATTTTTGCTCGGCGGATGTTCCCTGACCTGCTGCGATTGGAGTACGACCAAGGAGCGAGGAAGCTCATCCGAGAAAGTACATTGGGAGTATCCATCGATTTTACAAGCGCGGACTTATTCACGGATGTCGATACGGTTGAAGACTACAGTCATTTAGTAAAACGCTGGAAATCTTGAATCACTTGTTCGGCGTTCATATGTAACGCAGCCGGGTATAGAGCGTTTTGCATATGGACAGGGGATTTTATTTGCGGAGTGGATTCCGTGGTCGTGGAGCTAGAAGTTACAGGATCATCCAATCCGTTTTTCCATTGCTGAATCAGCTTCGCTAACTCGCTTACATGCCGTGTCCATACTTGTTGATTTTCCTTCGCAAAATCGCCACTTTCCGACCATTTCGTAAAAACTCGTATCATATCGACTAGATTGGCATATCCCGACCGAAGCAGTTCCATTTGCTGAGTCAGTGGTTTCAAAGCCTCGCGTTTTTGGGTGCCAAACGGATGGTAACGCAAGCCCTTTTCTGCTTTATCCAGCTCAGTTGTCGCCTGATGAAGCTCCTGAAATAGCGATTGCAATTTTGTTTGCAAAGCTTGGGTCTTATTGGCGGGACAGCCCTCATTAATCCAAGCCGCAGTCTGTTTAAAATGATTAGATAGATGATCAGAGAAATGAATCATCTTTTTGCGGGCTTTGTGAACGGAATCGGGAGGGAATAACATGATATGGATGACAATGGCGACTACCGCTCCAATGATTGTATCGCGTATACGATCTAGAGAATAAGTTGGCATTTTGCTTTGAAAGTACATGACTAATAAGATGCTAAGAGCAACTTGCACCAGGATGGCATGATCCCATTTCACCCACGTTACGATGAGAGCGCCGACAAATAAGAGAAGGCCGATACTCCAACCGTCTGTAACGATTATAGGCGTTATCCATACAGTAAAAAGGACTCCGACAATGGTCCCCAAAACACGTTGCCAAGCGAATTGTATGGATTTGTCGAGCGATAATTGAATGGTTAAAATGACCGTCAGAGGAGCCAGGTACGGATGCTTGGACCCAGCCCATTCCGCAAGCTCCCATGACAGTGCGGAGGCAAGCGGGATTTTCCATACAACCCCTTTGTATTTGATAAAATTCATGATTTTATTGTTCAATTCGTTCGCCCTTTCTTCATGACACATAGAGCCTTCCTCTCCAATTCGCCACGAACTCCTCACGTAATATCTTTATTTTTCCTTTACCCTTATCGTTAGGATTATCATGTACGGTTTTCGTATTCATGAGACGATTATTTATAAGGAATGTGTTTGTGGAGGAAGACCCATCCGAAATTGCTCTTCAGGATAGTTACCTCTCATCAGGTAACCACATAGGCTAAAGGGTAAATCCTATACAGTGAAGAGGGGATGGAGATGTACAACAACTCTTACTATTACTATCAATGGCATTATCCCATGCTTGCCAGCTGGAATAACAACCATTTTCACTATGGCTGGAGTCCTCATTATTACAATGGGAACCATGCAAGCTGGAATAGAAGCCGGAATCCTTATCAGCGTACCATCGAATTAAGAGATTATGGACCAAAGCCATTTGTCGTGAATATTGAGCAAGCCACAAAGCAAAACAATACATTCCGTACGGCATTATGGACAGGGAAGCACTTGCAAGTGACGCTGATGAGTATAAATGTTGGAGACGACATTGGTTTAGAAATTCATCCGAATACGGATCAATTCATCCGAGTGGAAGAAGGGCAAGGACTTGTTCGGATGGGGGATCGCAAAGATCATTTAGATTTTGAACAAAGAGTCAACGATAACGATGCCATCATGGTCCCTGCGGGCACATGGCACAATGTCATTAATACGGGTAATACGCCGCTTAAAGTATATTCCATCTACGCGCCACCTCAACATCCATTTGGCACCGTTCATGAGACGAAAGCCAGTGCTATGGCTTCTGAGGAAAGCACCCAATAAAAATCGAGTAGATTAGGAAATGATGCCTGAATATCCGCTCCTTTTTAAGGGGCGGTATTTTTTTTAGTGGGATAGATAATTTCTCAAGGATATTTTCAACAAGCATAGAATATTAACATTATTCACAATCTTCGTTTAAGGAAGGTATAAACCTATGGATAAAGAAGCTCAGCGAGTCGACCTTAGACAAGAACAGTTCAACATGAAAGAGCTGCTACAGTCACTGGTTGAAACGACTACAGACGCGATTTCAATTAGGGACATGCAGGGTCATATACTTTTTGTGAATAGTGCTTTTGAAAAAATCTATGGTTGGACATATCAAGACCTCCTGAACGACCCGTACTGTCTTGTACCTGAAGATCTCATTCATGAGACAAAGGAAATTTTCCACGAGGTTAAATATGAAGGAATAAATATTACGGGCTATGAGACCGTGCGTCAACGAAAAAATGGCCAGATCGTGCAGGTTGGTCTAACAGCTTCCCCTATAAGAGATACAGAAGGAACGATCGTTGGCACTTCAGTCATCGCAAGGGACATTACAGACCGCAAAATGGCGGAAGAGGCTCTCGTGACCAGCGAGGCAAAGTACCGTATCCTCGTAGAAAATACAAGTGATGTTATTTGTCAGCATGATGTACACATGAATAATCTTTTTGTATCTCCTTCTATCGAGCACCATTTGGGATACACACCGGATGAATTTCTGCAAACGAATAGTTTTGATCTCATTCATCCCGATGATGTGAAAATCGTGCAAGACCTGCGTTACTTACTCTCTACGAATCCCCAAAATGTACAAATGGAGATCAGAATACGCCATAAAAATGGATCGTGGGTGTACTGGGAGTCGCGTTGTGTTCCGATCATGTCTGAGAACAAAGAAGTCGATAGCTTTCTTTTCGTTTCACGCAATATCACCGAGCGAAAGCAGTCTGAAGAAGCTTTGCGCAAGAGCGAGGAACAGTATCGATTTATTGCGGAACACACGGCAGACTTTATATCCGTGATTGATAAGAACGGTCACGTATCGTATAGTTCACCTTCACATCTGAAGAAATTAGGGACGAGCCAAATTATCATTGAAAGCATACATCCAGAAGATGCATCACTCGTCTGTGAGCGATTTTCCACTATGCTTCAATCCCATATACCTATTACATGTGAGTATCGATACAAAGTGGAAAACGAGAAATGGATCTACCTCGAATCAAAAGGAATGCCTTTTTTCAGCTCGGATGGCGAAAGACAATACTTCATCAACGTTACACGTGACATTACGGAGATGAAGCAAAATGAAGAACTTCTCAGGAGAACAGAGAAGTTGTCCGTAATCGGTGAATTGGCTGCAAGTATCGCGCACGAAATAAGAAATCCGCTTACGTCATTAAAAGGCTTTATTCAGTATTTGCGGCCAACACTATCAGATGGCGCCATTTATACAGACATTATGTTGGCCGAGCTAGATCGCATCAACTTTATCGTGAGTGAGCTGCTTGTATTGGCGAAACCGCAAACTCTGAATGTGAAGCAGATTCTATTACACCCTCTCATTGAAAGTGTGGTAAAGTTTCTCGAATCAGAAGCGAATCTAAACAACATTACGATCAACACCATTTTCAGCCATATTCCGATCACGATTAATGGAGAAGAAAATCAAGTAAAACAAGTCTTTATCAATATTTTGAAGAATTCCCTGGATGCAATCACGGGGAATGGCGAAATCAGCATAGAAACCACATGCCTACGTGATAACCACGTACTAATTCGCTTTACCGACAATGGATGTGGCATTTCCCAAGAGCTGCTACCTAGACTCGGCGAACCTTTTTATACCACGAAAGAGAAAGGAACAGGCTTAGGTTTACTTGTCAGCAATAAAATAATGAAAGATCACAAAGGCACCATCAGCATCTCAAGTGAGATCAACAAGGGTACCATCGTGGAAATCAAGTTGCCAATAAGGTAACATTCACCAAATCCCCACCTACGTGTGCTGTAAAAGCTAGAAATTTTAGAGGGGGAGAAAATGATGTGGAGGAAGTTACTACTTCATCCGCTTGCCGTTCGATACAGTGTGTTTATGAGCGGACTAGCGGTCATGGCGTTTGGTATTGGCATGATGATTGAGGCTCATTTAGGTGTTGCACCGTGGGATACACTGCATATTGGATTACAGAAGACATTTGGACTGACTATCGGCATATGGTCGCAAATCGTGGGAGCCATAATCATTCTCGCTTCCTACATCATTGGCAAGATCCGGCCTAACGTGGGTATGTTTTTAAACATGTTTTTCTTCGGGCTGTTTATTGACATATTCATGTGGCTGCACTGGATTCCTACAGGAGAGACCGTTATAGAACGAGCCATTTTGTTCGCTGTCGGTCTGCTCATCTATACGGTTGGCACGGGCATGTATATTTCGCCGCGATTGGGAGCTGGTCCACGCGACAGTTTTATGTTGGCTTTACATGAGCGAATGGGATGGGGCATCGGTAAAGTCAGAATCGGTATAGAGTGTACGGTAATGGTGTTGGGATTGTTGCTTGGTGGGCCCGTTTCGGTGGGAACCTTTGTGACGGCACTTGCGATTGGACCGCTGATCAAGCAGTTTATTCCGATGTGGGAACGACTCCTTGCAAAACCGTATGGAACGGCTTAGACCAGAACAAAAGAAAAAAGGGTGCTCACATGGAGTACCCTTTTTCACTTTGTTGCAGCTTGCGTTCAGCTATATAAGAAGCGATTCCTAAAATCAGACCCAGTGCTACGAGCACAGCACCGACCCATGGAAGGGCGGTAATATCAAGATGAGTAATAACCCATCCGCCAATGAAAGCACCAGCTGCATTTCCTAGATTTCCGGCAGAATGACTGGAGGTAGAAGCAAGCGCCGGAGCATTCTGTGCGAGGTTCATCACACGTACTTGCAGCCCTGGAAATACAGCGAAAGAAGCAGCGCCCCATAGAAAAATGGTCAATACGGCAGTAATTGGACTATATACGGTAAACGTAAACAGCGTGAGAATGATACAAATCGTAAAGTAAAGTCCGAGTATGGAAGGCATCAGCTTCCAATCCGCAAGCTTTCCGCCCACGATATTGCCGATGGTCACTCCACAGCCGAAGAGGACAAGAATCCACGTTACATGATACTCAGCAAAACCGGTAATTTGTGTCAGCAGTGGCGTAATATACGTAAACACGGTGAATAGACCTGCGTTGCCTAGTGCTCCAATAAGGAGGTACAGAAGGAGCTTGGGCTTGAGAAGAGCGGTAATTTGCCCAGTGATACTCCCGGTGTTTTCTTGCCGCATTTTTGGGACGAAAACGAGTATTCCGATCAGTGCTATGATTCCCATGATCGCAATAGAGCCAAATGATGCTCGCCACCCCATATGTTGACCGATGAAAGTCCCCAGAGGCACACCAATAATATTGGCGATCGTCAGACCTGCCATCATAATGGAAACGGCTGCGGCACGTTTGTCAGGACTTACAAGACTGGAGGCTACAACAGCCCCAACCCCAAAGAATGTCCCATGTGTCAAAGCGGTGATCAGGCGTGCTCCCATCAAAATGGCGTAGTTGGGAGCAAAAACAGAGATTCCGTTCCCGAGAATAAACAGAACCATTAGTAGACAGAGCAGCTTCTTTTGGGGAATTCGGTGGGTGAGGACTGTCAGTATCGGTGCACCGACGGCTACTCCTAGAGCATACATGGTAATGAGTTGACCCGCAGATGAGATACTAACATCCAAATCCGCTGCAACATTCGGCAGCAGACCCATAATGACAAATTCCGTCATCCCAATGGCAAATGAGCCTGCGGTAAGAGAGAGCAAAGAGAGAGAAGACTTTTCCTTGCTGACCTGTTTCTTGGTAGTAGTTTGAGATAATGCCATGAAGTCAATACAACCTTTCTACTATATGAAATCCCGTTTGTGGTGCGCGTAAAGATTACCTGTTCCACATAGTTAAGTCAAGGTATTTATGTCAGAAACCCAATAAGATAGGGGAAGGTACCTATTTGAAACACTTCCTCTGTCTCTTACGATTGGATAAAAACAAAACTTGTAGCTTGGAGGACCAATGATGGATCAAAGTCCGACTTATTCTGAACGCTCTGGCGATGAAGGGAAGGCGATGGATAGCGGTTATCTGAAGCAAATCTTCGACCATTTGCAGGACGGGATTATTCTCATGGATCAGGAACGAAAAATTATGGTGATGAATCCATCCGCAGAGAAAATGACCGGTTGGAAACGAGGAGAAAAGGTGCCGTTCTGCTCCTACTGCCAAAACAGAGAGCTGGAAACGGGAGAAGAACGATGTTATTTGCTCGCCAAACGGGAGATTCCCTATTTTCTCTCTGCGATGCCCACGTATGAAGGGCGGTACGTCGACATGGAGATGAGCACGGCTGTCATCTATGAAAATGGTGAACAAAACATGCAGGATGTCCTTTTGGTATTGAAAGATATGACGGTCAAGAAAAAAGAAGAGGAAGTCAGAATCTCCAAGCAGGTTCTGCAAAAAACGCTAGAAGCCCAAGAAAACGAGCATAAGCGCCTGGCGCAGGAGTTACACGACGGCGTAGGACAATCCTTGTATTCCGTTTCGGTAGGCATTCAGGCGATTCAAGCGCGCCTCAACAAGGAAGGACATTTCCGGGAATTCATGCAAGAGATCGTGAATGAGCTGGAAAAAGCGATACAAGACGTCAAGCTGTATTCTCTACAGCTGCGTCCGCATAGTCTTGATCAACTGGGGCTGATTCCTACAGTACGCCATCTTGTTTCTAGCTTGAACAAAACACATCAGGATGTTTCCATTACCTTTTCCTACAGCAATGTTAGCGATCATTTTCAGCCAATCTTGGAAATCAATTTGTACCGTGTGATCCAAGAAGCCTTACATAATGCACTGAAATACGCGAAGGCGACACTCATTGAAGTCATCTTGTACAAGGAAGACGACCAACTGACTTTACTGATTCAGGACAACGGAATCGGTTTTGTTCGCGATCAGGTTCAGGTTGGTCTGGGTCTCAAACATATGGAAGAACGCGTGGATCACATGGAGGGGACTCTTCAGATTCACTCCGTGCTCCACGAAGGTACATCGATCAAGGTAACGGTAGTGGGTAAGGAGGGAGAGCAGAGTGATACGAGTGCTTTTAGTTGATGATCACACGATGATTCGGAAGGGATTGCGTGTGCTTCTCGAAAGTTACTCTCAAATTAAAATTGTCGGAGAGAGTCATACAGGGAACGATGCCATCCTAAAAGCAAATCAGCTGGAGCCTGATGTGGTGCTGATGGATTTGTCATTGCCGAATGGGCTAGATGGGTTTTCAGCGAGCAATGAGATTCGCAAGTCGAATCCTTTCGTGAAAATCGTTATATTGACCATGCATGACGAGGAGATTTTGTCCAAAAGGCTATTACTGTCGGAGCTCACGGGTATATTTTAAAAAACAGCCATGGCGAGCTGCTGCTCCAAGCCATTGTGGAGGTCTACAGAGGTAAACGCTTTTACAAGACTTCCGTTTCGGAAGAGATCATCAATCTATGGCTGAAATCGGATGCCAAGACGATGCCTTCTGTTTTAACGCTACGTGAAAAGGAGCTTGTCAGACTCATTGTGCTTGGCTATACCAATAAAGAAATGGCAGATAAGCTGTTAATCAGTGTCAAAACCGTAGAGAACCACAAAACGAATATCATGCAGAAACTAGGACTGGATTCCAAGCATCAATTGATCCAATACGCTATTAAAAATAGATATCTCGATCTGGCATTTTAATCGCATAGACCAAAAAGTAGGGGACTTCCCCTATATGGAAAAAATGACAAAGGAATAAACTGAATAGAGAGACTACACCTCATGAACCATCATCGTACGATTGGAAATGATATCGTCGTCGAAGGAGGAACTATGGCAAAACAAGTTCATTATACGGTTGTCATCGTGGGAGCAGGTTCAGCCGGTATCTCTGTTGCTGCCCGTATCGTCCGGGCTTCCAACAGGCTCATGGGACAAGTCGCCATCATCGACCCTACGTTCAAGCATTATTATCAGCCTTTGTGGACATTAGTCGGAGGGGGTGCAGCCAAAAAAGAGGAATCCGAACGTGACCTCGCCTCTCTGATCCCCGCGGGCGTCGACTGGATTTGCGATGCGGTCACCATGTTTCAACCGGAACAACACACGCTTCGTACGAAACAGGGAGCCATCGTCTCTTATGACTATCTCGTTGTTGCTGCTGGTCTGCAAATAGAATGGGAGGGGGTAAAGGGCCTAAAAGATGCCGTCGGCAAGAACGGTGTTTGCAGCAACTACGCTTACCAAACGGTAGAAAGTACATGGGAAGCTATCCGGAGTTTTAAAGGCGGCACTGCCATTTTTACGCACCCGAACTCACCCGTAAAGTGCGGCGGAGCCCCTCAGAAGATCATGTATCTGGCCGATGATTACTTTCGCAAGTTACATGTTCGCAACCAGTCAGAGATCATTTTTGCGTCGGCGAAGGGAAGTATTTTTGACGTTCCGACGTATGCCAATACTCTCAATGACGTCATTCGTCGCAAGAACATCGAAACCAGATACAAGCATAACCTAATGGAAGTGCGGGCGGATACCAAAGAAGCCGTTTTCGAGAATCTGGACACCAAAGAGCAGCAAGTATGGAAGTATGACATGCTTCATGTGACCCCTCCCATGAAAGCGCCCGATTTCATTGCAAACAGCGCTTTGGCAGACACAGGAGGCTGGGTCGATGTCGATCCATTTACGCTTGTGCACAAAAGATTTCCCACTATTTTCGGCATAGGAGATTGCGCGAATCTTCCCACGTCCAAAACCGGAGCTGCTATTCGCAAACAGGCGCCAGTCGTCGAGAAAAATCTGCTCGCACTGATCAATGGTAATCGAATGACTGCCAAGTACGACGGTTATACATCCTGCCCACTCGTAACGGGATACAACAAACTGGTGCTGGCTGAATTTGATTACAACCTGATGCCATGTGAAACCTTTCCTTTTGACCAATCTGAAGAGAGATTCAGTATGTACCTGATGAAAAGAGAGCTGCTTCCCATCCTTTATTGGAATGGCATGTTAAAAGGATTGATGTAAGCCAGTCTTTGAAAGAGAGGGGGAGAGCAACATTTTGAATGACAGGAAGGAACAGAGAAGCTCTGACATGTTTTTAGAGGATTTATCTGATCCAGAAGTTCAGGAAGCCATCACCATATTGATCCAAAAGCTCCCGAAGATAAAAGATACCGTCCTGGCAGTCGAAGAGGGACTTGAAGTAGCAACATCGATCTTGCGCGATCAGGAATCGCTACGGTATTTGTTTGAACGAGTAGATGGTAAACTGTCCCGTTTCTTTGTGGAAAAAGAATCGATAGACGCCCTGTTTACTTTGCTTGATAAGATGCCAAAGCTCGTTAAGTATGTCAGCGTCCTCGAACAAGCTGCTGATTTTTTGGAAAGTTTTGGAAAGGATAAGCAATCACAGCAATATCTGCTTAACGGTGTGAAAGCGTACATCGCTCCTGTGTCCGCGCAAGTGGAGCACGGAATGGCCGTCTTCCAAGAAGCAAAAGTAAGAGCCGAACATAAAAGCGAACCCGTTTCCGTGTTCACGCTTTACAAGCTCATGAAGGATCCCACCGTCCAAAAGACACTTCGTTTTACCCAATCGCTGCTCGAAGTACTCGCGGAAAAATCAAACAAATAATAGAGGTGTAAAAGGAGGAATGCACGATGTTGTTGCGTTACTTTTATGATGAAAAACTGTCCCATGCATCTTATCTGGTAGGCTGCCAAAAAACCGGGGAGGCGATTGTGATCGATCCCGGCCGCAATCTGGCTCCTTATTTTCAAGTCGCCAAAGCAGAGGGGGTTACCATTGTAGCCGCCACCGAAACCCACATTCACGCTGATTTTGTTTCTGGTGCAAGGGAACTGGGCGCAGCTTATCAGGCGAAACTATTTTTATCCAATGAGGGCGATGAAGAGTGGAAATATCAATACTTGGAAGGTTTGAACCATCAGCTTGTTCATGATGGGGATCGCTTTTATATCGGGAACTTGCTATTTGAAGTCATGCATACCCCTGGACATACACCAGAAAGCATCTCCTTCCTTTTGACAGACCTCGGTGGGAATGCAGATCGCCCCATTGGGATCTTCACAGGAGATTTCGTCTTTGTGGGAGATATCGGCAGACCGGACTTGCTGGAAAAAGCAGCGGGAATGAAGGGTACGTCCGAGTCAGGCGCAAGAGCCATGTTCCAGTCTCTCCAAAAATTCAAGCAACTGCCGGATTATATGCAGGTATGGCCAGCTCATGGCGCGGGAAGTGCTTGCGGGAAAGCACTGGGGGCCGTGCCGTCTTCTACCGTCGGTTATGAAAAGCTCTTTAACTGGGCGATGTCACACTCCAATGAAGAGGAATTCGTCAAGGCACTCCTGGATGGACAACCAGAGCCACCAACGTATTTTGCAGTGATGAAACGGGTTAATAAGGAAGGGCCTGCCTTGCTCAACGAACTCCCTGTTGTTCAAGAGTTCAACTCGCTTGAACAGGTAAAAGAATCGCTTGAAAACGGACAGATTGTCGACACGCGTCCTTTTCAGAAATTTGCGAAGGGGCATCTAGCGGGAACACTTCACATTCCTTTTAACAAGTCATTCGCCAACTGGGCGGGCTGGATCGTTGATTACGATCGCCCGGTTCATATCCTGGCCACCCCAGATGAGCTGGACGAGATTTTGCAAGCCTTGCATTCCGTAGGGATTGATCATGTCACAGGTTTTCTCGACTGCGACACGCTAATGGAAAGTAAAGCGTCTTCGCTCGAGACAATCGAAGAGGTAACACCGTTGGAGATTGCAGAACGGGTGGAAAAGCGAGAGGTTCACGTAGTAGATGTACGCAATCTGGCTGAGTGGAAGGAAGGACATATTCCGGATGCCCAGCACATCATGCTCGGTACGCTCGCCATGCGGCTGGAAGAGATTCCTCACGATAAGCCGCTTCTCGTACAGTGCCGTTCCGGTGCCCGATCTGCTATTGGTGCAAGCATTCTTAAAGCAAATGGCTTCAAGGATGTCATGAATTTGAGTGGCGGAATCTTGAATTGGCAAATAGACGGCTTAACAGTTGTAGAGCAGGAATAAAACGAAGCGAGATGTTGCAAAGGGTGAGCCTATGACTATCGACCTTGTGATCACACTTTTTGTTATCGGTTTCGCGGGATCGTTTATCTCTGGTCTCGTCGGAATCGGGGGCTCCATCATCAAGTATCCGATGCTTCTGTACATTCCGCCCGCCCTTGGATTGGTTGCTTACACAGCTCACGAAGTATCCGGAATAAGTGCAGTCCAAGTATTTTTTGCCACCCTAGCTGCTGTTTGGAGTCTGCGCAAAGATAAGCTCATTCATTACCAGCTCGTTGTGTACATGGGGAGTGCCATTATTGTCGGGAGCTTGCTTGGAGGATATGGAGGAAAATATCTTTCGGCAGATGCCATCAATTTCGTTTACGCCATTCTGGCCACGATTGCTGTAATCTTGATGTTCCTGCCAAAAAAGCGGATGGACGAACGTGAACAGACCGAGGTTATCTTTCATAAACCAACAGCGGTATTATCCGCTTTGATTGTTGGGGGTGCATCCGGAATTGTCGGGGCAGCTGGCGCTTTTATTTTGGTTCCCATCATGTTGATCATCCTCAAGATTCCGACAAGAGTTACGATTGCTACATCTCTTGCTATCACTTTTCTTTCTTCCATCGGTTCGACGGTAGGGAAATGGATGGCAGGGGACATATTGCTATGGCCGTCTGTGATTATGGTCATCGCCAGCATCATGGCAGCGCCGCTCGGTACGAAGGTCAGCAAACGCTTGGGCACCCGGATTCTCCAAACCATTCTTGCCTTGTTGATCCTAGCCACCACGATTAAGATTTGGGCTGACATCCTGATATTATAAAGAAAAATCAAATGTCATTGAACAGGATTGACATATCCGAGTAAAATGATAAGATAAAAATGAATTTTACGATGTAATTAAATTTCATAGAACGTTCTTATCGAGAGTGGTGGAGGGACTGGCCCGATGAAACCCGGCAACCTTGGTCTGATTGACCTTACGGTGCTAATTCCTGCGGAGTTATTCTGCGAGATAAGAAGGTGGGAACCGACTAATCGCCCCTCTTCTTTTCGGAGAGGGGTTTTCTATATTTTAAATTCATAGTATTCACATCTTTTTACTCGTTATTATATGAAGGAGGAAACAATGTGCTTTATTATGCGGTCAAGCGTGGCTTTCTCATGATCTTGACACTGTGGATGATTGTCACGGTAACGTTTGTGACCATGCACCTGATTCCGGGTGACCCGTTTGCGTCTGATGCCAAAATGCTTCCAGAAGAAGTGGTAAAGAACATGCGGGCGGAGTACAACCTAGATCAGCCAATCACGATACAGTACCTGCTCTATCTGAAAGGATTGCTGCAATTTGATTTGGGGCCTTCTATCCAGTCGAAGACGAGGGATGTGAACACGCTGATTGCAGAGGGATTTCCCGCATCGGCCGTTCTGGGACTCCAGTCGTTTATTGTCGCGCTGGCAGGTGGAATCACACTGGGAATCGTAGCGGCACTCTATCACAATCGAACGCTGGATTTCTTGTCTATGTTTGCAGCCATCATTGGGATCTCCGTCCCCAGTTTTATTCTGGCGCCACTGTTGATCAAGTACTTGGCGGTCAAATGGGAGCTGCTTCCCGTTGCTGCGTGGGGGAGCTGGGAACACTCGATTCTTCCAACGCTTGCGCTCGCTATCGGTCCGCTCGCCATTATCGCTCGCTTCGTACGAGCCAGCATGCTTGAGGTTTGGCAACAGGAATACATAAGCACGGCGGAGGCGAAAGGGCTTGGCACCTTGTCCATTGTCGTTAGACACGGGATACGGAATGCCATATTGCCGGTTCTTACTTTTATCGGTCCGCTATTTGCCAACCTGATGACAGGAACCTTTGTGGTGGAAAAGATTTTCGCTATTCCCGGGCTCGGCAAATACTTCGTGGAAAGCATTTTTAACCGCGATTACCCCGTAATTTTGGGAACGACAGTGTTTTATAGCTTTGTGCTCATTTTTACTTTGTACCTCATCGACCTGCTGTATCGGGTGATTGACCCGCGCATCAGATTGACGAGTGGAGGGAAGTAGCATTATGGCCAATCAGGCAACACAACTGGATTCGCTGTTTCGACCAGTCGACCGAACCCGGCTATCCGAGGAAATTCGGGAACGTCCCAGTCTTGGGTATTGGCAGGAGGTATTGCAGCGAGTATTCCGCAACAAGCTGGCAATGCTCGGGTTCTTCCTGCTCATGGCAGTGGTGACCCTCTCGATCATCGGGCCGATGATCGTTCCCCACAGCCCGCATGAACAGTCATTGACAAAGGGAAATCTGCCACTGTCGGGTGAGCACTGGTTTGGAACGGATGACTTGGGGCGGGACATGTGGGCACGTACCTGGGTAGGTGGTCAAATCTCTTTGTTTATTGGTGTGGCGGCAGCTGCCATCGACCTGGTGATCGGTGTATGCATCGGCGGGATATCCGGTTACATGGCAGGAAGGAACAAGTTGGGCGACCGTGTGGATAACATCCTGATGCGATTAGCTGAAATTCTGTACAGCATTCCGTATCTCCTGGTGGTAATCCTGCTGATGGTGGTTCTGGAGCCTGGACTCGCAACAATCATTATTGCCCTATCACTAACCGGATGGGTCGGCATGGCTCGTTTGGTCAGAGGACAAATCATGCAGATCAAGCGTCAGGAGTTTGTGCTGGCTGCAGAAAAGTTGGGTACCTCTCACGTCAAAATCATCATTAAGCATCTGCTGCCGAATACGATCGGCGTCATCATCGTCAACCTGACCTTTACGATACCGCACGCGATTTTCGCCGAATCGTTTCTTAGCTTTCTTGGGCTGGGAGTGCAGGCACCAACCGCCAGCTGGGGAACCATGGCCAACGACGCGCTGGCCGTTATGCTGAGCGGACAGTGGTGGCGACTGTTTTTTCCCGGATTCATGATTTCCCTTACCATGTTCGCGTGTAACGCGCTCGGGGATGGATTGCAGGACGCACTGGACCCGCGGATCAGGAAATGAGGAGGAGTACATCGTGAAACCATTGTTGGAAGTCGATCAGTTGCGTGTCTCCTTTTGTACGTACGGTGGAGACGTGCAGGCAGTAAGAGGGGTTTCCTTTTCTGTAAAGGAGGGTGAGACGTTGGCCATTGTCGGGGAAAGCGGCTGCGGAAAAAGTGTGACCGCCCGGGCATTGATGGGGATGATTCCTCCGCGATCCGGTCAGGTAAAAGGCGGCAGCATTCGGTTTCACGGGCGTGAACTGACTGGGCTGACGAAGCTGGAATGGCAGCAAGTTCGCGGCTCGCAGATCGGTATGATCTTCCAGGACCCGATGTCCTCGCTGAACCCCACGATGAAAATCGGCCAGCAGATTGCGGAAGGGCTGATCAAACATCGAAAGCAGACGAAGACAGAAGCAAAGGAAGAGACGCTGAAACTGCTTGTGAGGGTAGGCATTCCAGAAGCGGCGAGGCGATTTGAGCAGTATCCGCACGAGCTAAGCGGAGGAATGCGGCAGCGTGTAGGAATCGCGATGGCACTTGCCTGCCAACCCCAGTTGGTTATCGCCGACGAACCGACGACGGCGCTCGACGTGACCATTCAGGCACAGATTCTTCGTCTGATGAAAGAGTTACAGGAGCAGTCGAACACATCGATCATATTGATCACCCACGATCTGGGCGTCGTCGCAGAGGTAGCCGACCATGTAGCGGTCATGTACGCAGGCGTAGTGGTGGAAAGCGGCCCGGTGGGAGAGATCTTTGACAATCCACGCCATCCATACACACAAGGGCTGTTGCAGTCGGTGCCACGTCTTGATGCGGGTAAAAAAGAACGGCTGATCCCCATCGAAGGGACACCGCCGGATCTGTTTCGTCCACCTGCCGGTTGCCCGTTCGCTGCCCGTTGCCGGTTTGCCATGGAAATTTGCCTGGAGCATATGCCGCAATCGAATTCGTTTTTGAATCAGCATGAGGCGAGTTGCTGGCTGAACGACCCGCGTGCCCAAAAGAGCAGAAGAATGGATGGTAGCAGGGAGGGAGATACATGGTTGACAACATTGTAGGGGTGGAGAATCTCGCTAAATCGTTTGAGATTGGCGGAGACCAACGGGTTAGAGCTGTTGACCGAGTCTCTTTTGAAATCAGACGAGGGGAGACGCTCGGAATCGTTGGGGAAAGCGGCTGCGGCAAGTCTACGCTGGGCAGGACTATCGTTGGCCTGTACCCGGCTAGTGCGGGGCGCATCCTGTTTCAAGACAAAGACATCGCCAGTATGGATAGACGTGAGCGACGGGAAGCAAACCGCCACATGCAACTGATCTTCCAAGATCCGCAGGCTTCGCTCAATCCGCGTTTACGAGTGGGCGACATCATCGCAGAAGGAATCGACTCCTATGGATTGGCAAAAGGAAAAGAGCGAGAAGAACGCATCTATCGGCTGCTGGAGCTAGTAGGATTGCATCCAAGCCACGCAAAACGCTTTCCGCATGAATTCAGCGGCGGACAGCGACAGCGTATCGGCATCGCCCGTGCGCTTGCGGTGGAGCCTAGTTTTATCGTGGCAGACGAGTCTATTTCCGCACTGGATGTGTCCATCCAAGCGCAAATCGTCAATCTTCTAGCCGATCTTCAGGCAGAGCGGTCTATCACCTATCTGTTTATCGCCCATGACCTGTCGATGGTGAAGCACTTCAGCGACCGGATCGGCGTGATGTACCTGGGACAGATGATGGAGCTTGCACCGAGCGAGCAGTTGTTTGCCACACCGCTACATCCGTACACGCAGGCCTTGATCTCGGCTATGCCGGTTTCCCATCCAGCCCAGCGCGAAGAGCGGGAGCAGATCGTACTGACCGGAGAACCGCCCAGCCCCATTCATCCGCCAAGCGGTTGCCCGTTTCGCACCAGATGTCCGGTTGCTCAAGGCGTTTGTACCGAAACAGCGCCGGTCTGGAAGGAGGTGAAGCACGAACACTGGATCGCTTGCCATCTTGTACAGTAGACAGAGGAGAACAAGGAGGAAATCATAATGAAAAAGGGATTACTCGCTTTTGCCGCAATGCTTTCGCTCGTTGTGCCTGCGCTTTCTGCGTGCGGCAGCGATAAACCGGCTGCGTCTTCCGATCAACAGACGGCAGCAGCCGTCAAACAAGTCATTACCGCTAACCTGCGGGGCGAACCGTACACATTAGATCCGGCATTCGCTTCCGATACCACCTCGTACTGGGTGATTGACCATCTGTATGAAGGATTGTACCGTTATAGCCAGAATGGCGACATCAGCGAAGGCGCAGCAGAAAAGGTGGAAGTCTCCCCGGACGGAAAAACCTACACGTTTACCCTGCGTCCCGAAATGAAATGGTCGAACGGCGATCCGTTGACGGCACATGACTACGAATACTCCTGGAAGCGCGTGCTGAATCCACAAACCGCCGCCTATGAACCATCCGCTCTCTATTACATACAAGGCGCGGAGGCATACAACACGGGCAAAGGCAACGTGGATGACGTTCAGATCAAGGCAAAGGATGACCGAACAATCATCGTCGGACTGAAAGACCCGATCACCTATTTCCCGAAAATCATGATGAGTCGCGCTTATCTGCCGGTGAACAAGAAAGTCGTGGATGCAGACAAAAACTGGGCGTCCGAAGCGAAAGGTATCGTGACCAATGGACCGTACACCGTGGAGAGCTGGGACCACAACAGTCAGCTGACAATTGCCAAAAGCCAGAGCTATTGGGAGAAAGAAAAGGTAACGATGGACACCGTCCACTTCAAGATGGTAAACGAAGCAACTACCTACTATCAGATGTTCAAAACAGGAGCGCTTGATCTGATTGACTCTCTGCCGATCGACGTAATTGAGCAGGAAAAAGAAAAAGAAGAGTACAAATCATTCCCGGACTACAGCATTTATACGTACACGTTTAACGTAGAGGAAAAGCCGTTTACTAATGCGAAAATTCGTCAGGCCTTTTCCTACGCGATCGACCGGGAGATCCTGACGAAAAACGTGACCAAGGGAGGCCAACTCCCGGCGTACGGTTATACGCCATTCGGAGTGAAAACTCCTTCGGGCAAGGACTTCCGAGAAGAAGTGGCGCCTTATTATCAGTTTGATCCGGCCAAGGCAAAGCAGCTCCTGGCTGAAGGTTTGAAGGAAGAAGGCTGGGCAGAGCTTCCTCCAATTACACTGAAATACAGCACCGCAGAAAACCACAAGAAGATCGCCGAAGCGCTGCAAGAAATGTTCAAGCAAAACCTAGGCGTGCAAGTGAAGCTGGAAAATCAGGAGTGGAAAACGTACATCGATACGTTCAAGCAGAAAAACTTTCAGATTGCCCGCATGGGTTGGGGCGGCGATTACCTCGATCCGCTCGCGATGCTGGAGCTGTACACAGGGAAAAGCTCCCGCAACTTCACCAGCTGGGCCAATCCGAAGTTTGACGAGCTGATCGAAAAAGCGAAGGTCGAACAAAACGAGGAAGCACGCATGAAGCTTTTGCACGACGCTGAAACCATTTTGATGCAGGACATGCCCGTCATCCCGGTTTATTTCAATAACGATAACTATCTGAACAGCAAAAAGATCGAAGGCATCCGCTTTAGTGTAACGGGGACACCGGACCTGCGTTGGGCGAAAAGAGTCGCAGAATAACGTAATCTACTAAAACAAGGAGCAGCTTGCGTAATACAACTGCTCCTTGTTTTATGGACGCAATAATAGCTTTATTACGAAAGTCGTTTCTAAAAAGATGAAAGTATCCTAAAATATAGAAGAAAGGAGGATATATGACGATCTATCAAAGTGAAATCGGCGGACAATTATCAGACTATACTGAACTCTAAGGCGAAGGGGTATAAAGCAGATGACAATAACCATGGATTCAAAAGAGTTCATCAATCGCCGTCAAAGACTCGCAGAAAAAATGCCTGATCACAGCGCGCTTGTACTATTTTCAGGGGTTGTCAAAACACGCAGCCATGACGATAAATATCCGTTTTCACCGAACCGCAACTTCTATTATCTAACCGGCATTGCGCGCAACAACCTCATTCTCATGATCACGAAACGCGCTGGTATCGTGACCGAAACGTTATTTCTCCAGCGCCCAAATGAACTGGAAGCGAAATGGACGGGAGCCGTCTTGTCGGATCAAGAGGCGAAAGAGCAGTCTGGTATCGAACACTTCGACTATCTCGATGAGTGGCTAGAGTCATTTGGAACTTTTATGAGGCGCTGCGAAGGCAATTCCTCGCTGTATCTTGACTTGTATCGCTATTTGTGGAGCGATGAGGTGACCCCTCAAGAGGCTTTTGCCGAAGACGCGCAGAAGAAATACCGGACCCTGCAGATTCACGATGCGGGCCCATGGCTGAAAGAACTGCGCAATGTGAAGAGTCCGGCTGAAATCGAAGAAATCAGACGTGCGATTGCGATCACAGATGAAGCAATCCGACGCATGTGGTTGCATGCACGTCCTGGAATCATGGAATATGAGCTAGAGGCGCACTATGATTTCACGTTGAAATCGCATGGTGTTCGCGAGATTCCTTATTTGCCCATTATTGCTAGTGGGATCAATGCCACTATCTTGCACTATGAAGCGAATAATCAGCCTGCGGAAGATGGTGACTTGGTCCTCCTCGACCTCGGTGCGACATCGAACTACTATGCGGCTGATATTTCGCGCACGTTTCCCGTGAATGGTCGCTTTACAGAACGTCAGAAAGCGATCTATCAACTCGTGCTCGAGGCAGAAATCAAGACCATAGAAGCAGTGAAGCCTGGTGCCACACTTCCACAACTAAATGATGTCACGAAAGAAGTCTTGAGAGATGGTCTGCTACGTCTTGGACTCATCCAAGAGAGCAGTGAGCTGTCCAAATACTATTATCATCCTGTGTCTCATCACCTTGGACTGGATACCCACGATATCCCGGATTACAATGTTGTTTTGCAACCTGGTATGGTGATCACGATTGAACCTGGTCTGTACATAGAGGAAGAAGCGATTGGCATTCGGATTGAAGATAATGTGTTAGTAACGGAAGACGGCTACGAGGTGCTCTCATCGCAAATCCCGAAGGAAATTGAAGAAGTGGAATTGTTAATCGGGCAAAAGGAATAGGGAACGTTTACGAGCGAATGGATTCATCCATAATAGGAAAAAACATCCTCTCGATAGGATGTTTTTTTCTATTCAATTTTTTCTTAGATGGTGAATTCTTGCATATTCATTTATACTTGATAATGTAATAATTTGTAAAAATAGGAGGTGCTTAACATAAAAACTATCACAAGTTCATTAGAAAGCGACGTTCCTGTGCACCCAGGAACATCCCTGAAAGGTAAGAGTAAGATCTGGGGCGCGGGAATAGAAGAAAGTCGCCACCACTTAGATCTAGAAACAAGCATCGAACAACTACGACAGCAAATGATTGAATTGGCAGGACAACATGGTCTTTCAAGTGACGCAGTTTTGGGTGTAAGCCAGCAATTGGACAAATATATTATGATGGCGCAAAACAACCATAAAGCGGATAGCATCTGGTGAAGGATTCACGATCGGCCTACTAAAAATAACAACAAAAGAGGAACCCTTAGGAAAAATGGGTTCTTTTTTACTTTCATTTTTACCGCTGGGTGGATGCTGACTGCTACAGAGGAACCACCGAAGGATGAAAAATCCAGTGCGGTGGTTCTTTTTTTCTTTCGTCTCCCATGCCATCATTATAAACGGGGGCGATGAAGGATGTTCCAGGATTTCAAGCTTGTTGGTGACCGTCCAGTCGCGATACAAGTGAAAGAATACGTCAAACGCTTAATAGTCAAAGGCGCGCTTCACTCAGATCAAAAGCTGCCCTCCACACGAGAAATGAGCAGTTTGCTAAAAGTGAGTCGCAATACAGTCATCGCAGCCTACGAAGGTCTAGAGGATGACGGATTTACGTATGCGATTCCCGGCAAAGGCAGCTATGTTACTGCTATGGTGGGCCATTTGGCTTCGGATAACGGAGGCGCTGACAGCTCCGTCTCCTGGCAGATCGACTGGAAGGCACGAATGAATGAATATGCTGTATCCGCTGCTGAGATGGACATGATGAAGCAGGGCATTCGCGCTAAAAAAGGAACGATTTCGTTCACAAGCATCGCGCCGGATGAGCAGTTGTTTGATCTGGGGGATGTAAGGCGAGCCTTTATGGATCGGATGGCAATCGAAGGACAGGTGCTGCTCAACTACGGCTATGCCAAGGGCTACAAGCCACTGATCGATTACTTAATGCGTTATATGGAGAATAAGGGCGTCGATGTAAGCGGCAAGGATATGCTGATTACAAGCGGGTTTACTGAAGGTTTTGACATAGTACTGTCGGCACTCCGCCCTTCTGCTCGCCGTGGAGCAGCCATTTGTGAAAATCCGACCCATCATACTGCGATCAAGAATTTGAAGCTGCAAGGATTTGAGATTACCGGCATTCCGATGGAGAGTGATGGTATTGATGTGGAGCAGCTTGAGGCGGTATTGCAGAAGCAGACAAACAGCTTCGATCTGGCCTATTTGACTCCTTCTTATCACAATCCGACAGGCATTGTCATGTCGCCAGCGAAGCGAAGTGCCGTTATGAAATTGCTGATGCGCTATCAGATTCCGGTGATCGAGGATGGATTCAATGAAGAGCTGCGCTACTCGGGAGCGCATGTTGCGCCATTAATCGCCACAGCAGGGAAAGGGAACGGAGTCATCTATATTGGTAGCTTCTCCAAGGTACTGTTCCCAGGATTACGAGTGGGCTGGGTGCTTGGAGACAGGGCGTTGATCGACAACCTGGAAAGCATTAAGCGTGCACGCACCATTCATACATCTACCATCGATCAAGCGATACTATACCAATATTTGCTGAATGGAAATTTTGATAAATATGTAAAAAAAGCGCGCATGGAATATAAGCGCAAATATGAGTTGACGAAGGCATGCTGTGAAGCACATCTCCCTCTGGCGCAGCTGTCTGGCGATGGGGGCTTGCATTTGTTTCTTAGCTTTCCGTCAGGCGTAAACACACGCGAGCTACTAGAAGCATGCGTAGAACACGGTGTCATTTTTACACCGGGGGACAAATTTTTTATTCAAGAAGGAACAGGGACGAATACTTTGCGGCTTGGTTTTTCACGAGTAACGGATGAAAATATCGAGCGAGGCATTCAGATAATCGGCAAACAGGCGCGAACCATTTTGAAGAACAATGAGGTGTCATCATGAAGATAGGCGTTATTATGGGGGGTATTTCTTCAGAGCGCGAGGTTTCCCTGAAGACTGGTCAAGAGATGATCAATCATTTGGATCCCAGTCGTTATGAGGCAGTTCCCATTGTCGTTACGCAACGAGCGGATTTAATCACACAGGTTCAGCAGGCAGGCATCGATTTCGCGCTATTGGCGCTACATGGCCAATATGGCGAGGATGGAACGGTACAGGGAGCGCTGGAGACACTGGGTATTCCATATACAGGAAGCAGTGTCCTGGCAAGCAGCCTATGTATGAACAAGCAGCTGTCCAAAATGCTGCTGAAGGAGGCTGGCATTCAAACGCCTGCAGGATTTTACTGGAAGGATGTATATGATCCTCAGGCGGTGGAGCAATTGGGTTACCCGGTGATTGTGAAGCCGAATACGGGAGGCTCCAGCATCGGGGTCAAGCTCGTGCATAATGAGAAGGAGCTGCTGTCGGCTGTTCAGGAAGCAAGCCATTTGGATCAGGGGATCTTGATTGAGCCCTATTTGAAAGGGACAGAGCTTACCTGCGCAATTCTGGATGGCGAGGTACTACCGATTATCGGCATTCGCTCCGCGCATTCAGAGTGGTTCGATTACCGAGCGAAATATGAGGACGGCGGCGCGGAGGAGAAGGTGATCGAGCTTCCTCCCGATACCCAGCAGCGTGTACGCGAGGCGGCGCTCGCCAGCTACCGATTGCTGCAGTGCAAGGTCTATGCGAGGGTCGATATGATTTTGTGTCAGGATATGCCTTATGTACTAGAAGTGAACACCTTACCGGGGATGACAGCCAACAGCCTGTTTCCAAAGAGTGCAGCTGCAGCAGGTATGACCTTTACACAACTGCTGGACCGTATTATCGAGATATCTCTCCATGAGCGGAAACAGGAATGGGGTAACACTGCTAACGGATAGCATATATACAAGTGTCTAACGGAAGAGAAACCCTACATGTAGTGGGTGGTCAAGGCCCCGTTTAGTGGACAGTAAGAAAAACCCGGGCCGTTAGGCCACTA